>JACMRQ010000024.1 GCA_014376355.1 Arcicella sp.
ATACCGTATAAACGTTGGCTTCTGTTTTGCTCCAAAGATGATTGTTTATTTGTTGCTCCTAAAATCAATAGGTTTGCATCAATAACTTCGTTATTACTAGAAGTAAAACGATTAAAACTACGTTGATTAGCATTAAAACCGGCTAAAAACTTGACCCCAATTTTTTCATTGATATCTTTATTGAAAGTAGCCAAGAACGTAAAGTCTTGTTCAGTGTTATTCAAGTTACTGATAGAAACCAAACCCTGTGGAAGTGCAATACCGCCTGGACGAACAACGTTGTGACGAGTCTCAGCGTAAGTATTTACCCCACCTTTTGCCAATAAATTTAACCAAGGAGTCACATCATAGCTAATTGCCATATTTCCAAAAACACGATTTACATCACTATTGTAAAGATTGTATTTTGAAGTACGTATTGGGTTATCTAAGGCACGATAAAAAACATTTGAACCGTCTGCTGGATTTTCGGAAGGATATTCATTCAAATTGAAGTTACGTGGCAGGTAGAATAAACGGTCATAAATTGAACCAGAACTACCTGACCCATAATCCGCAAAATATGAAGCACCTGATTGTGGAGATTGTTGTGTTGTTCGTACATAATTTACATTTCCTGAAATAATAAACCCGTTTGTTAACTGGGCATTACCACCGAAAGTTAAATTTGTACGAGTTGTATTTGAATTTGGAACAATACCATCATTTGTAGTTCTTGAAACTCCCGCATTTAAAGAAGTTTTATCACCAGTAGAGTTGATTTGGATTGAATTTTCAACTACTTTTCCTTCACGGAAGAAACCTCCAATAATGTCATAAGGCTGCAAAGGCACTGGAATTGCCAATCCATTTGCATCTAAAAATTGAGGAAAAACAGATTTGAAACGAGCGGCAGTGTACGGAACTCCTACTAATGGATGAGGAACAGTTCCTTCAGGATAACCTGCCACAATCGTTTTTGAATAACGATTGAAACCCAATTCTGCATTTAATCTATCCACTTCAGATGGAAATGCTGTACCCCAGTTGCCAATAAACCCACCATTATAGTTTTGATTCGATCCCTGCGTATAAACATTCTGATAATCAGGAATTGAAGAGATTTTCTCGGTTGAATATGAAGTATTATAAGTTATCTCAATTCCTTTCTTGGCAGATTTTGTGCCTGATTTAGTAGTAATTACAATCACACCATTCGCAGCACGTGAACCATAAAGGGCAGCAGCAGCAGCACCTTTCAACACTGTCATTGATTCAACATTATTTGGGTCAATGTCATAGGCTCGGTTTGATGTTACAGTATTTGAACTGAATCCATCAACAGAGTTTACGGAGTTGTCAAAAGGAATACCATCCACAACAAATAAAGGTTGGTTATTGCCTGTAAATGAGTTTTGACCACGGATAGTGATTCTTGTGCTTTGTCCTGGGGCTCCACCACCTGATATGATATTAACTCCTGGTACTTTACCATTCAAAGCACGAAGAGCATCTGGTTCAGATTTTTGAGCTAAATCATCCCCTTTCACATTTGATATAGCATATCCTAACGCTTTCTTGTCACGCTGAATACCGATAGCAGTAACAACGACTTCTGTCAATTGCTTTGTATCATTTGTTAATCTAACATCCACCACTGATTTACTTCCAATGGCGATTTCTTGGTTGGTTGTGCCAACAAAGCTAAAAACGAGTGAACCACCATTTGATGGAATCGCAATTGAATAATTACCATTAGCATCAGTTGTGCTACCTTTTGTGGTTCCCTTCAATTGCACAGACACTCCTGGAAGACTTGAGCCGTCCTCGGTTGAGGTTACTTTACCCGATACCTTTCTGTCTTGTGCGAATACATTCACACAAAAAGAGAAAGCAACAAGAAAAGTCATGAGTAATTGTTTTTTCATGTACTAATTTAGTTAAGGTTGAAAAATGATTAAAAATAATATTAGTGTTAGGTAAAAGTATATTATTTGTACTAAACAAACAATACAAACATCAAAATAATCTTTGGTTTTATCTTTAAATTTCCCTGTTTTATAGGTATATTCATCTATTTTGCCTTATTTTATTTTGTATTTTTTTGATATAGTTTATAAATTGAAAAATTGTTGGTTCAGTAATATTTTGATGTTTAAGTATAAATTACCAAATAATATACTAAATTGATAGAGTAAATACTTAATATTTAGAATAATATTTTTACCCTATTTTTTTTACCGTAAATTTTATTTCTATTATTAATGATTTTCATTTTGACTGATTTATGAGTTTTTAAAATTGCATTTTTCTTATATATTATTGTGCTAATATTTGACATGCATACATTTTTTTATATTAATTTGGTTATTGATAACCTTCGTTTTGCGTTAAATTTTTGTTAACATCAGTCTCTCTTAGTGGAATTGGAAAACTAATTTTGGGGAATTAAATGCCCACGATAGAGAAGTAGGGGTGCATCAAAAAGTGTGGGGCAATCAGATTTATATTTTTAAGGAATCATTTTAAGTTGGTCATTGGAGCCAAAGGAGGCCAAATCGGAATTAGGAGCTCCTTGAGATATACGTTGATTCTATAAACCTCATTAGTTGACCCTACTACTATTTAATTTTAACCCAAAAATTATGGCTTTCAAAATATTGATAATCAATTAGTTGTAAGTTTGTAATTCCGATTTGACCCGCTTTGGTTTTGAAGACCAAGTATATGAAACGATTGGGAAGGTTTACATTCTTTTGGAAAATGGTATATTTTTGGGAATAAATAAGCATATTTGTGTAATTCAAAAATTATAAAATCTTTTAAAGACAATGAAAAAAAATTGCATGATCAAATTTCATAGTTTCTTATTGATAAATGTCCTTTTATTCAGTTTTACTTGTATTAATGTGGTTGGAAAGTGTGTATCAATCACCTCCAATGGATTTACGCTTGTTGTTGAAGGTTTCGACTGGGGGCCAGCCGTGAATAAAGTAATTGTTGAATTGGACGCACCATCAGCTTCGGTTGATTTCAGAAATTTCATGGTTTCGGTAGAAAGAAGTCATAGTTGTGTCGAAATACCAGCAACTCAAGCAAAAGGGGAAAGAACTGTTGTTTATGCGTATCCTTCTGATGATAAAGGAAACAGAGTAAAAGAAGGGACATTTGTAACCTTAGTACTGGCGGTTTCCCCAAATTTACCTTTAGGTTCACCTTTTCAATATTCGCAAAAAGCAGATTGTAGAGGAAATCAATGGGTAGAGTATAAAATGACAATCACAGAAACAAAAAGTAACAAAGTATGGAATAAACAGAAAAACAAACTCATGCCACTTGTTGATGAATTTGACCTATCTGGAAAATTCAATTATGGAGAAGGCAAATCGCTGACGTTTGCTTCTTTTACACCAAAAAATAAAAATACTAAATCTCCACTCATTATCTGGCTTCATGGTGGCGGCGAAGGTGGAACTGACCCTACGATACCATTACTTGCAAATAAAGCAGCTAATTATGCTTCAAAAGAAATGCAAGCTTATTTTGGTGGTGCGTATGTTTTATCTCCTCAATGTCCTGGAGCTTGGATGCATAACAAAGAAGGTAAAACTTCGCATGGAGAAGTAGACGACGCATATAATAAGGGGTTAATGATGCTCATCAAAGATTTTGTAAAAAATCACCCAAACATTGATGCAAAACGGATTTATGTAGGAGGGTGTTCAAACGGTGGATACATGTCTCTGAAACTGATTTTGAATGAACCCAGTTATTTTGCGGCAGGATATATTAGTGCTTTGGCGTACCAATCACAGTATATAACTGATCAGCAGATTAATAGCATCAAAAATGTACCGATTTGGTTTATACATTCAAAAGATGATGGTACTACACTTCCCGACAATACGGTTGTGCCTGTTTATAAGCGTCTGAAAGCGGTAGGAGCTAAAAATGTACACTTCTCATTTTACGACCATGTAACCGACCTTTCTGGATTTTATGGAGGTGAGAACTACTATTATACTGGTCATTGGTCTTGGATATATTCGCACGTTAACCATGCTAAAACTGAATTTGATGGCTCGCCTGTAAAAATTAATGGCAAGTCAATATCTATCATGGAATGGATGGCCGTACAAGCAAAAAAGTAGAACAACTTTAAGAGAATTTAGTGCATTAAATCTCTCGGAATCTTAAAGAGAAATACAGTAAAAAATATGATAAAATGCATTTAAAAAGGAAAACTACATTTTGTTTAAGTGGTTACAACAACTCCCTTGTTGGTTTGAGTTCACCATTTGGGCCAAATCTAAACTATCCTATCTGTTAAACTCAATATTTGTAAAAATATATAAGATTTTGATTTACGAGACGAGAAAATAAATAGTTGAGATGGGTTTTTGGAATAATTTTTATTGTATCATACAACAACCGTTTAACGAGACGTATTTTTCAAACTTTTGATAATCAATGAATTACAATACTTAGTTTAGATTTGGCTCAAATGGTGATTACAGCCCGGAGTATGAATTTTGGAAAAATACCTCATTTTTGCCATTGATGGGGTTCATCATTTTGAATCTAAAAAAATACATTGTGGGGGCTGTTTGAAAAAGCAACAGGAAGATGGTAGTATTTCCTATAATCATTCGATGCTATGTGCCATGTTGGTACATCCCCAAGAAAGGGAAGTCTTTGTTATGGGGACAGAACCGATTATCTGTCAAGACGGCATAGAAAAGAATGACTGCGAACGCAATGCCTCTAAAAGACTATTAAATTGGATGTCAGGTCATTACAAAGATAAAAAGTTGCTAATTACCGAAGATGCTCTCTACTCAAATGCCCCCAATATTGAACAAATTGTAAAAAATGGGTGGTCATATGTGTTGGGAATAAAGGGGGTTCACCTAAGTTTGAGGCTAACTTCCTTTACTACTGGACATACAGGAGTTTTCCTTGGTCAGCATTTTTAAAATATCGTTTAGTACGCTAATAAATCGTTTCAAAGACCAAATTTTAGCTTTGATGATTGAAAGCCCTTGCCTGAAATAAGAAATTGCCAATC
>JACMRQ010000025.1 GCA_014376355.1 Arcicella sp.
AAACCGAGCGGGCTTAATTATTCCATCGGATAAGAAAACGGATGAAGATATTTTATTATTGGTAATGCCTGTGATGTTGAATACTTATGCTTAAGTAGCGATTAGATTCCATACAAGAAACAGGGTTGCAAAATAAATTTTTGCAACCCTGTTTCTTGTATAGAATCTTCAAGATGTAAACCCTAAAAAGCCTCGAATAATTTTCTGCGTATGTGGTGATAATAAACCTTTTGGAATTAAAATTTGAGCATCTTTAATTTTACGCTCGAATGTGCGGGTTGCAATGCCCAATTCTGCGGCTAAGGCTTTGCGAGGTTTGAATATTTCTTCCATAAAAATGATAAATAGATTTTAATTAACGTTTTGTTAATAACAAAATAAAAATACTGCAATTTTTACTTTAAATTATCTAATAACTAATTTAATTTAAGAACAATGAAGTATTATATTTTATTACTTACAGAAGCACTGCTTTTATCATTATTAGACGAAACCCCAATATGTAAAGATGAACTATCTTAATATAGATACACATACAATTATAATTTCAACAAAAAATCCTCTCCAAAAAGACTTTGAAGGGGATTTGGTTTTATTTTACTGCAAAATTACTTTCAATTTCTCCAATCGTTTGTCCTTATCTGGATGATTTGGCGTATAAATATGGAGATAATACTCGCCTCTCGTAAATTCTAAAACATCAAATTCCAATTTATTGCCATCTCTTAATTGTTTATTTTTTATCATCTCTTTCACATTGGCAGTTCTGATTTCAACACCTTTTGCATTTAAAAGACTAATTTTTTCAGGCGTTGAATCATCAACCGCATCACTATCATCACTTTTGATTAAGGTTATAGTTGAAGTCGCTGGATTTGATGCCATTCTGAAACCTCCACAATCATTTACCGTAAAATAAATACTGGAGCTATTACTCCCAAAACAATTTGTTGCAGAGGCACTAATACCAACAAAACCTGTATTTTGTGGATTTATAGTTGCTGAAAAGTTACTTTGCGTAAAAAGATTTACGTTTGAACCCGTTATAACTGACCAAACAATACTGGTTGCACGACTATCTGAACCTGTCATTATTTGACTTGTGTTTCTGCAAATAGCTACTGTTCCACTTAATTACACATCCATTTAAAGTTGTACTTCCAAGTATTTCTCCTTCAACTGCACTCCATTTCCAAGTTGGATTTTTTGATCCTGACGGTAAATTATGCATTTCAAAGTAGTCCTGGTTTGTCTCAGGTTCAACCAAATAAAAAGTATTTGCAGGAGGTCCTGCTATAATTGTAACACTACTCTGTCCTAAACTTTGTATAAAAGTTAGCATAGCTACAATCAATGATTTTAGCGAATAATTGATAATTGTTTTCATGATTTCTGAATGTTTAGATTTATTAAAAATGAATTCCTAAGCCAAGATTAAGTTGACTTGAATTTAAAGTAATATTAGATTCTTTTAGGGTTGTGTCTGAAAAAATTGTTCTACCAGAATCCACTGTTATAATCTCATTATTATTTTTATTTGAATAAGTCCCCGTTACACCAGAAATAATATTTAAAGACAATCTTGAATTGATAAAAAATCTGACTCCATAATAAAAACCTAAATTTATATTAACACCATTTGTGGATTTCTTGACAAATTTAGTATTTGAACCATAATCTCCGAAATTTATGGCTGACCTGTTATAATCAATTCCAACTCCAGGTCCGTAAAACAACATAAATCGCCCCCATTGATTCTGTTGTTCATAACCAATTCCAGTTGATAAATTTAAAATGGAAGTATTATCAGTATTGATTCGACCGTAATCATTATTTGAACCATATCCATAAAATGAATATCGAATAGCTGATTTTTTAGGCTTGTCCATACTATATTTTGTCAGCGTAAGTCCATACAAAGTCTGTTGTCCTTGAATAGCTTTTACTAATTTATCAATCTCAATTGTTGCCTGCCACCGTCTTCGTTGAGGTTCAGGTGCATTATCAAATCGTGATTGTTTTTCTGCATTTTCCTGTGCAAAAATCTGTGTTACTGAAAGGGCATACGCTATCAGCAAAAACAATAGCAGTTTTTTTTCCATGATTTTGAATGTTTAGATTTATTAAAAATGAATACCTAAGCCAAGACCAATTCGACCTAAATTTGTTATAAAAGGATATTCTTTAGTTGTTACATCTGAATCAATATTTCCAGTTGAACCATTAATTGTTACTGAATTCCTACTTGAAATGCCGTAGTTCACTGAAATATCAGATATAATATTTATTGAAAGCCTTGAATTTAAGAAAAATCTTGACCCAAAATAAAAACCAGCATTAGTTGAAAAATCATTGTTCAAATTGGTGTAACGTACAGAGCCTTTTGGATTATTACCATATTCTGTAGAGTATTTATGAAATGATACACTGATTCCTGGACCATAAAATAACATAAATCTACCCCATTGATGTTGATGTTCATACCTAACCCCTATTGACAAATCAAAAGTATTATTGTAATTTGTTTGAATTGGGCTATAATCAGTTCGTGAAGCATTTATGTTAAAATTATAAGCCAAAGCTGTTTTTTTATCATTACCGATACTATATTTTGTCACTGTAAGACCGTAAGGAGGCGACTCACCTTGAATAGATTCAATATTTGGTTTGCTCCAAATGTAACTGCCCACCGTCTTCGTTGAGGTTCAGGTGCATTATCAAATCGTGATTGTTTTTCTGCATTTTCCTGTGCAAAAATCTGTGTTACTGAAAGGGCATACGCTATCAGCAAAAACAATAGCTGTTGTTTTTTCATGAGTGATAAAGTTTAAAATAAAATTAATAAAGGGAATTTTGAAAGGCTAAATCACTCCCACTTAAGCCTGTAATGAAGGGTTACGAAGTATAAATTTCGTTTTGTAGGCATCTTTTTATCCATACGAATTTATTTTATGATGTGTAAAGCGTAAGAATATATTCTTAACAAATGTAAATGGTGTATTTCATATTTGAAAGAAAAAAAATATGACATTTCACGCCAAAACACGACATGAAGAATTTGGCATTTTCACTAAAAGGTATCAACAAAAGAAGACATCTCTCACGAGATGCCTTCTTACTTATGTGCTGAAAAGTTAAAAACTGTTAATAAAACTTAGCTCTATTATCAACCACTTTTGCATTTTCTTTGATAGCTTCGTTGATATAATAAGAGGCTCTTTGTGCCGCTATCATTTTTGATGAATTCTTAAACATCGTTAAATCTGCCATGGCTGGTGCTGGCGTTGATTTTGTTGTTTCCATTACAAAAACACCCGCTTCTCCTTTGAATGGTTTAGATTTTTGTCCAATCTTCAAACCAAATGCTTTTCCTAATGCCGTTGGGTCTGCTCCTGCACTTGTCAAAACGCCTTGTGCAAGCGTCAAATCAGTTACTGTTTCAACCAAAGCACCTGCACCATATTTCTG
>JACMRQ010000229.1 GCA_014376355.1 Arcicella sp.
ATCCGTAGAAAAACTCATAAAAAAACTCATATCAGATCAAGATTCCTTACAAAAAAGTTACGATTTATTACTATCAATTCCAGGTATTGGTAACATTACAGCCATCTATTTAATAGTTTGTACCAACAATTTTGCGGGCAATATATCGGGTAAACAGCTGGCATCCTATGCTGGTGTAGCACCCTTCGGAAACTCAAGTGGAACTAGCATCAAGAAACCCGAAAAAGTGCATAAGATGGCGAATAAGGAGCTAAAGAAAATATTACACATGGGTGCTATGTCCGTTATCCATTGTAACCCTGAAATGAAACACTATTACAGCAGAAAAATGTCAGAGGGCAAACACGCCCTAAGTATCATCAATGCTGTAAAAAACAAGTTAGTTTTAAGAGCTGTGGCGGTAATAAAAAGTCAAACTCCTTATGTGGATAACTTTGTGAAATCCGAGCAAATACTAAAAAATGCCGCTTAAAAATAAGTAAAATATTGTTTGGAATAACCATAACAATCGCAGCGGTCGAAATGCCAACAAATTAACTCACTTTCTTTCATATAGGGCTTGGATTCAACCGAGTGCATCAAAAAGTGTGGGGCAGATTATTTTTGATACTCTTAATCTAAAAGCAAAATCATTTCAATAAACATTCCTAAACTGATTTTCTTGAAATAAAGATGTGCTTGCCCGACACTTTTTGATGCCCTCCTTTTAACAAATATTTCTACCATCATAAACCTTTACGTGAGTCGGAAGGAGTTTCAAGTGATATTTTGGCTTTGGAAAATGGAAGTGATGGTTTAATTCAGGAGATTTTAAACTTAATTTAATAAATTCATGGAATTAATAAACACTACACTTCTCAGCCAAATAAAGGCAGTTATCAAAGATGCTCAAGAAAAGGCAGTTCGGGCGGTTGACCACGAACGTACACTAATGTACTGGCACATCGGGAAGTACATTTTTGAAGAAGAACAACAGGGGAAAGACCGTGCTGAATATGGGAAATACCTAATAAAATACCTTTCTCTGCAATTAGAACCCGAATTTGGTTCGGGGTTTGGTATTAGACAATTGGAATTGATAAGGCAGTTTTATCGTGTTTTCCCAATTGCGAACGCACTGCGTTCGCAATTGAACTGGACACAATATAAATTACTTTCCAGAATTGAAGATGCCGATAAAAGAACCTTTTATATTGCTGAAAGTATTAAAAACCATTGGACTTCACGACAGCTTGAACGCCAAATTAATAGCCTTTTGTATGAACGACTTTTAATGAGCAACGATAAAGAAAGTGTGTTGGCGGTGGCTCAGGGTGAAAAACAGGTTTCGGAAGTAAAGGAAATTATAAAAGACCCCATGTTTTTAGAATTCTTGGGACTTAAACGTGAAAGTAGTTATTACGAGAAAGATTTAGAACAAGCCATCATTACGCATTTGCAGGAATTTTTACTGGAAATGGGGAATGGATTTTCATTTGTGGCTCGACAAAAACGCATTTTACTGGAAGATGATGAGTTTTTTGTGGATTTGGTATTTTATAACCGTCTATTGCAATGTTTTGTAATAATCGAAATTAAAACGCACAAATTAACGCATCAGGACGTAGGGCAATTGCAGATGTACGTCAATTATTATGACCGACTGGAACGATTAGCCCACGAAAACCCAACGATTGGCATTTTGTTGTGTACCGATAAAAATGATACCGTAGTGAAATTTAGTTTACCCGAAAATCAAAAACAGGTTGTGGCCAGTAAATATGAATTAATTCTACCCACCGAAAAACAATTAGTACAAGCCATTGAAACCGAATTACAAAAATTACTTAATGACCAATAACGGAATGCATCAAAAAGTATGAGGCAATCAGATTTTTAGTTCAAGAAAATTAGTTTAAGATTGCTTATTGAACCTCATTTGCTCTTAGATTAAGAGTATCAAAAATCATTTGCCCCACACTTTTTGATGCTCTCCTATGTCCAGTAGTAAAGTGCGTTCACCCAGAATGTGTCGCTGACCCATACAGGGTAATATCTTCAAAATCGTCCGCTCCGCACACGAAGGCACAGACGGATATTACTAAAACGTCAATAGACAACTTTCCAATTAAACAGTGGAAAATCGTAAATGCCTTGTTGATTCTTTTAGGTTTACAATCGCTGTAATTAGTAGCCAAGTACTTTCATAATTAGAATGTTTACCCCTAAATC
>JACMRQ010000230.1 GCA_014376355.1 Arcicella sp.
ATGTCCGATCTCAAATATACGAGCAACGATATTCTGATGAATGAAACAGAAATTCGAACCATGTTAAAGGACGGAGGTTTTTTGGATAATTAATATCACAATCATGTTCAATGAATCAAAACTGCTAATTACGGGAGGTACTTGAAGGTTATGAAAGGCTTGTAAAAAAATATTTCCGCTTGCCCAGTATCCGGGCAGGGCTGATTTGAATCTTACCAACAAGGAAAGTATCGCTCATTATTTTTGTAACAACGAAGTAGAGTTTGTTATTCATCTTGTTGCAGTTGCGAGTATACCAAAGTGCGAAAGTAATAAGAAACTTGCCTGGGATACTAACGTACAGGGTACGAGAAATATTCTCGAAGCTTCTCAAATGCACAAAGTTAAAAAATTTCTATATTTACAGTCTGCTTGCATTTTTTCAGGCGAAGATGTGGAAATGTATAACGAAGATAGTTTGCCGGATCCAAAACATTATTACGGTCTGACAAAGCTAATCGCTGAGGAAATTGTAAAGACTTCCAATACGCCGGATTTTCAGACTGTCGTAGTTCGAACTAATTTTACCACGATGCCTTGGGAATACCCAAAAGCATTCACTGACCGCTTCGGTACGTATCTTTTTGCTCAATGAGTCGCAAGTTGAATCAAGGACATTCTGATGAGCGATACGAAACTCCCGGTTATTCATATCTGTTGAAATCGAGAAATTTCCATGTACGAATATGCTGTAATGGGCGGAAGTAAAGTCGAGCCTATGACGATGGCTGACTACACTTGACTTGCATTGACACAAAAAATGTCGTTGACGAGTAGGTATTGGAATATATATAGAATTGAAGACAACGATTTTATCGATTAAATATACGTTACGTAAAACTTTCCTAAGAATCAATACAGTATACTATACCAAATAACTTTATTTTTAGGGATTATTTCCATAATTCTTTTATCTATCTGGTTAGTTTAAATTTTATTAAAATATCATAATTTATGAAATATATAATACATTCCCCTTACATCTTTTTGAATACAGTCTCAAAAAAGATAAAACAAACAGATGTTGTTTTAGATATCTGATGTTGAATCAATCCACAAACCTACATACGTCCAGTTATTCATATCTGTGCGGAACCGTATGAGCAATATGCTCAACATTTATTGCAAAAGATAGGAAATAAAAAAAGTTTTTTTATAGTACTGAAGCAAAAATGGGATGAGGTAATAAAAACTATTCCTGAAAATGGTGTTGATACGGTTATATCCCTTGATGTCATAGAGCATCTCGAAAAAGAAGAATGAACAAGATTATTAAATGAAACTATATTAATAGCACGAAAACAAGTGGTTATCTTTACGCCATATGGATTCCTCCCACAAGAAGTTCCAGTAGGCATGAAAGATGCATGGGGTCTTGATGGAAGTGAATGGCAAAAACATAAATCTGGCTGGACTGAAGAAGATTTTTGAAAAAAATGGGATATTTATATTTGTCCAGAATTCCATTTTTCTGACGCAATTACTGGTGAAATATTTGAAAAACCATATGGGGCAATGTTCGCAATATTAAATAAAAATGTTGTTTCGTATAAAAATATTTACTCAGTAATGCGAATTATTACGTATTTCTTTTCCATTACTCAGTTCAAAAATCACCCCTTTATACCAAAAATAATCCAAGTAACAAAGAAAATAGGACTTTACAAAGTTCTTTCAAACATTTGGAGAAAAATTATCAATTAGTATTAATATAATGTTCAACCCAAAAGTTTCAATTATTATCCCTGTTTATAATGGCAGTAATTATATTGCGGAGGCAATAGAGAGCGCATTAACTCAAACTTATGATAATCTTGAAATACTTGTCGTAAATGATGGATCGAGAGATGAATGAGCGACAGAAAAAATAGCCCTTTCTTATGGTGATAGAATCAGATATATCCAAAAGGAAAACGGATGAGTAGCAACTGCTCTTAATAGATGAATCAAGGAAATGACAGGAGAGTATTTTTCTTGGCTTTCTCATGATGACTTATATTTTCCTACGAAAATAGCGGAACAAATAAGCGAAATTGCAAAAGATGGTACAATTGATATTGTATATTGCAATTTCGAATTTATAGACGCACAAAAAAAACTTATTTCTAAATACGAGAATACGTACCTCTTCGAAAAAAACTTGTTATATAATTGTATTTTCTGAAGATATCCAATACAAGGTTGTTGTCTATTAATTCGAACAAGTACTTTCAATGATATTGGTTATTTCAATACTAAATATCATTGTGTACAAGATTATGATATGTGGTTCCGAATGTTGTCTGTAAATTTAAAATTTAAATATATTGATCATGTGCTCGTACAGTATCGAAGACATGCCACGCAAGGAAGTACCTTTCTAAATCTAAATTGCTTACGGGAAGAGATAAAAATTTATAATCCAGTATACTTATTTCGTAAATTTTCTATTAAAACTATTGTTAATAGTAGTCCAACTAAAACAAATTATATAAAAATCTATTTAAAGATATTGTATGATTTATGTAGACGTATTGGCTCTTATTATATAAGAAGACTTTCAAGAAGCCTATGCTTTAAGAAGTAATATCCTATGTCAAAATATACCGCTATTTATGAATATATTACACATAAATCCTCAACTTGAAATTATCTGAGGCATGGAAAAATACATTGAAGTTTTTTATAACGAATTTCAATATAAGTATAACCAATTTGTTTTGAAAATTATTGATTGAAAATCCAATATTAAAGTGCCAAATGAAAAAATTTATTCTCTAGATAAAAAAGCAAAAAACATTTTCCAGAAAATAATTATATTAACGATTACACCTTTTCAGATAGCTATATTTTGTCGTAAAAAAAATATCAACTACTCAATTTCTCATGGGGATTACGCAAACATATTAAATGTTCTTAGTAAATTATTTTGAAATCCAGCAAAGATAATTCTTATATTTCATAATACTGTTAATTTGTGATTACTTGGCTGGCCAATTTATACAGCCATTAAAATACTTGCTCGATTTGCCGATAAAATACTTACCGTTTCAAAAGAGTTGAAACAAGATGTAACTATAGATTTACAGATATCAAAAAGTAAAATATCAACTATTTATAATCCTTTTGATTTTAATGAAATAAATAGACTTCAAAATGAGCCCATAGAATCGGAAATGGAGCAATTATTAGATAGTGGAAAGATAAATTTTTGCAATATTGCTCGAATTGAATCCTATAAAAAGCAGGATTTGTTGTTGGAATATTTTGCTGAGTATCAGAAAAAATCTCAAAATGCGTTCTTATTTTTTATTTGAGATGGGAATTATCGAAAAGTACTTGAATATAAAGCGAAAGAGCTAAATATTGATAACTCGGTGTTTTTTTTATGATTCAAGGAAAACATATATGGTTATGTTAAAAAAATGCATGCGCATTGCTTTTGTTCTGGATTACAGGAATGATTCGGTAGATCATTGATAGATACACTTTTTTGTGGCGTTCCTGTACTTACTCATGATTACAAATATTGAGCAAAGGAAATTATGAGAGGAGATGATAATTTATCTGAATGTAATGATATAGAGATTTTAGATAACGGTATTTTAACGCCATATATGAATAAAGAGAAATATATCAAATGAATGGAAATGATTACTAAAATACCTTTTGATAAAGAAAAAATGAGAGAAAATATTACTCGGTATGGTATAGAATATTTTGTAGCTTCTTGGAATGATATTTTAATTTAAATTATTTCAATATATGTTATTCAATCCCAAAGTTTCCATCGTCATACCTGTCTATAATGGTTCGAATTACCTAAAAGACGCAATAGATAGCGCCTTAGTTCAAACATACGATAATCTGGAAATTCTGGTTATCAATGATGGGTCAATGGATGATTGAGCTACGGAGAATATCGCCCTGTCTTTTTGAGACAAAATTAAATATTTTTCCAAACCAAATGGTTGAGTGGCATCAGCACTGAATTATGGTATAAAAAAAATGAGCTGAGAGTATTTTTCTTGGTTGTCTCATGATGATTTGTATTTTCCAGGAAAAATAGAAAAACAGATACTTTTTTTATCAAATCTAAAAGATAAAAACGTCATAATTTCTTCGGATTATGAAATCGTAGATAATAATTTACGACCCCTCAATACGATGAAATTAAATTATAGTCCTGATAATTTGGCGTATTCCTTGCTGATGAACTGATTTTTGAACGGTTGTACCCTGTTGATTCCGAGAGAGGTTTTTAAAATTATCGGAGTTTTTGAAAATACATTGAAAACAACGCAAGACTATCATTTATGGTTCAGGATGATAAAAAAGTTCGATTTTATAAATCTCGCTGAAGTTTTGGTGGCAAGCAGACAGCATGAATGACAAGATAGTAGAAAAAAAATGAATACCGCAATTTTTGAGCGAAAAAATTTAGAGAATTTCGTTTTTGAAATATTTCCCATTCAAGATCTGAAAAAAAGCTCCGGCAGTAAAATGCCCGACCTATTATTCTATATAATTACCCGAATAAAATTAAGTAAATATAGGATATTGGGAACCTTGGCCTATATCGCTGATAGGATTGGCTTATACGCCTTTATGTCCAAACTGTATCGGCGAGTTTTTTATTAATTTTTCAAATTAGAATCAATCAACTTTAAAAATAATTGTATATTTTTCTTCCAAGAAAATTTTTCAATAACCATTTTCTTTGAAATTCATCGAATTTCTTCGTAATTCTGCAGGGCATAATTGATCCGATTGGCCAATTCGTCAGTGTTCTTGCTTGGAAAAGGAATGAAATCTTCCTGATCGCTGATTTCCGGCAGTCAGCCTACATTACTGGCAATGACCACCTATCGTTTCTATTGAAATTGCACTTCGTTATTGATTATAGGCCATTATACTATGGCATGTTGACTGCCAATTATTTCTCATGACTTTAGATTTGGGGCAAAAGAAATTATTCGAGACTTTAGAGAAGATTTTAGTACATGTCAGGAATTGGAAATTCATAAAAACGGAATCTTGGTTCCATTTTTAGATA
>JACMRQ010000231.1 GCA_014376355.1 Arcicella sp.
AAATGAAATAGTTTGACTACACGAATTTAGGTAATTTAGAATTATCATTCAAAAAATTGTGAAGCGGATTACTTATTCGTAATAATTTTAATCTTAACAACTGTATTACTTTTAGTTGTTCGGTATAATATTATTGATTATCAGTTCAATTTGAAATATTAATCTTTGATTCTTTTCTAAAAAACACCTGTTTTTTCTTAATTTCGTAATATCATTTATTAACGCAACGAATTGAAAATCAAAAGAATTTCTAAGTATTTGCCAACTTTTTATGAAAAAAATAACAAAAAGCATTCTTCTTCCATTAATTTGTGTTCTCCCGTTTGTTTCATGTCGAACTGTTGCACAATTAACGCCTGATTCTTTGGCAAAAACAATTACTGCCGCAGACCTTAAAAAACATCTTATTTATATTGCTTCCGACAGTATGCGGGGACGTGATACGGGTTCACCCGAACAGCGAGTAGCGGCAAAATATATTGCGGATAAATTTGAAAGTTATGGTCTAAAAGGCGTTGTAGGTGACACTAAATCTCACCTTCAATTGGTAGATTTAGTGAAACGGGGTTGGGGAGATTTTTATCTGAAAGCTAATAGTAAAAAGTATAATTATTTGTCAGATTTTATCTCAAATTCTATTGCCCCAATGCCCAAAGAAGAATCTTTGGAAACAGTTTTTGTGGGATATGGCATTGAGGACAAAGATTTTACAGATTTTGAAAAAGTCGATGTTAAAGATAAAATCGTTGTAGCATTCGAAGGTGAACCTCGTTTGGCGGACGGAAATTACCTTATTTCTGGCACTTCAGAAATATCGAGATGGAGTAAGGATGGTTCTTGGAAAGAAAAAATGAATCTTGCCAAAAGTAAAGGAGCGAAGGGGCTTTTAATTATCTCAAAACAATCAATTGAGGATTTTGAAAAGACCATAAAACAACGTCAAACGATGATGAAACGTTTTGGCAATGCTCGGCTTGGATTCCGTGAGATGTCTGACCCACAAGGCTCTGATTTTGCCGTATTAACAATTTCTCCAACGATGGCAGCAGAGATTTTAAAAACCACAACAATGGAATTTGAGGCCGTAAAAGAGAAAATTGTTTCAGCGAAAAAATCAGTTGATAATTTATTCAAAAATCAACCCATTAGCTTAAAAATTGAACGTACCGTTGATGGCATTGAAACCTATAATGTTTTAGGATATTTGGAAGGAACGGATAAAAAAGATGAGGTTGTAATTGTAACTTCCCATTATGACCATGTTGGGGTACAGGATGGAAAAATCTATAATGGAGCGGATGATGATGGTTCTGGAACAGTATCAGTTTTGGAAGTTGCTCAAGCTTTTGGTGAAGCTGCAAAAAGTGGACAGAAACCACGTAGAAGTATTTTATTTATGACTGTAACGGGGGAAGAAAAAGGACTCTTGGGTTCAGAATATTACGTAAAACACCCAGTTTTTCCGTTAGCGAATACCGTTTGTGACCTCAATATTGATATGGTTGGACGCACCGACAAAGAACACGAAGGTAAGGGCGATTATATTTATGTGATTGGTTCAGATAAACTTTCCTCGGAACTACATTCGGCATTATTAGAGCAAAACAAAAAGTCGCCGATTGATTTAGATTTTAGATTTAATGACCCTAGTGACCCAAATCGTTTCTATTACCGTTCAGACCATTATAATTTTGCAAAAAACAAAATTCCAGTAGCATTTTTCTTTAATGGTGTCCATGACGATTATCATCAACCAACCGATGATGTGGAGAAAATTGAGTTCGATAAAATGGAAAAAAGGGCAAGATTAGTCTTTAATTTAACTTGGGAAATAGCCAACAGAGAGAAGCGTTTGGTGGTGGATTCGGACAAGAAGTAGCTATATTAATATTGCCAAATCTCAAAGATTTGGCAATTCTTTTTTCCATTTACTACACGCTTGCAAGAATAGTTCTCTCAATCACTTCTGGAAAGTGTTTATGTTCCAAAACCTGCCCTTTACGAGCAACATCTGCGGGGATATCAGTGTATAACACAGGAAACGAAGCCTGAAAAATTACTCCTCCTTCGTCATAATGTTCATTTACAAAATGAATTGTGATGCCAGATTCAGTTTCATTATTTTCCACAACGGCTTCATGCACAAAATGTCCGTACATTCCTTTTCCTCCAAATTTTGGTAAAAGTGCAGGATGAATATTTATAATTCTATTTGGAAAAGCCTCAACCACATTTTTGGGAACAAGCCACAGGAAACCCGCCAAAATTACCCAATCAATCTGATTATGTTGTAGAATTTTCACAACTTCACCCGACTTAAAAGCTAAACGGTCGAATATAATTAGAGGAATTTGCAATCTTTCTGCACGTTGAATAACGCCCGCTTCTGGATTATTACAGAGTACTAATTTTACATTAATCTGTTCAGAATCAACAAAATACTCAAAAATTCGTTCGGCATTCGAGCCGGAGCCAGAGGCGAAGATGGCAATATTTTTCATTTATTATTATTATTTATACAAAAATCATACTCAAAACCCCCAACACCATAATTCTTTTACAAGCATTACTTAAAAAAGCAAAGTCTTTGGGTTTATCAGCATAAACTAATTTGTAGGTTACATAACCCAAGGGCAACATCATTAGCAGGAAAATATATGATACTCGGTCGTTGGGTAATTGGGTTGCTAAGATGAAAAGCGTGAAAATGAAGGAGGCAATCAAAACATACACCAATAATTTTGTGCGTGCAATTCCCCAAATGATGGGTAAGGTTCGGCAACCATGTTTTTCGTCACCTTTTACGTCTTCCATGTCCTTAATTATCTCACGAATGAGGGTAATGAAAAACGAAAATATGGCATAAATCCAAACTTCCCGCTGATGTCCAGGATAATAAACGGCCAAAACTAACAGCGAGAACCCTGTCAAAATTGCTACCATCAAATTCCCCCAAAATGCTAATCTTTTTAATTGATTGGAATATAACCATAAACAAAAAACTGCAAATAGATTGACCAGAGCCACTTTTCTACTTACTAAAAGCCCAAAAAAAATACCAGAGCCATTAAAGAACTGATTAATTACCAAAGCCCATCTTCTTTTGATATACCGCCCAATCACCACTCTGTCAGGTTTATTGACTAAATCAATTTTAACGTCATAATAATCGTTGATAATATATCCAGAAGCTGCAATCAGTACAGTAGCAAGTGATATGTAAAATAGCTTGCTTTCGGTGATAATCTCCAATAAATAGCTAAAGGATAAATCTTTACCCCCAATCAAAAAGAATCGGGTGAAGTATTGCGTAAATACAATAATTGCCAAATTCTGCCAACGAATCAATCGGCTGAATCCTTGTATTGCTTGAATATAAGTCACATTTTGGGATGATTTCATTTTTATTTGGGGTTAGAGGTTAGGCAAAAAGATTTTGTGGCATGACCACTAACTCCTACTGCCTAACCTCCCACCCCAAAATTATCTCTTTTTATCCCTCAAAAAAAGAAAAAATCCTATTCTGTGAGACATTTTTGAATTTTCTTTGTTCTGAATATGTAAAGGTGTTGGGCAATAGTTTTTAAAAATCAATTGAATCCAGCATTTTATCACTCATTCTTTCAATATTGAATACTATTTAATGAAAATCGGAATTGTATGTTATCCAACCTACGGCGGGAGTGGCGTAGTAGCCACCGAGTTGGGCAAAGCCTTGGCAAAAGTAGGCCATCAAGTGCATTTTATTACGTATTCTCAACCTTCAAGATTAGATTTTTTTAACGAAAATATCTATTATCATGAAGTCAGCATTTCGTCCTATCCACTGTTTCAATATTTGCCCTATGAATCGGCTTTAGCTAGTAAAATTGTGGATGTTGTCAGTAATGAACACCTTGATTTGTTACACGTGCATTATGCGATTCCACACGCCTCGGCAGCCTATTTGGCGAAGCAAATTTTGAAGTCGAAGGGCATTCATATTCCTTTCATTACCACCTTGCACGGAACAGACATTACCCTCGTTGGCAAAGATCCCTCTTTTGAACCTGTGGTAACATTTTCAATTAATGAATCTGATGGAGTGACGGCGGTATCGGAAAGCCTAAAAAATGATACTTATTCAGAGTTTGAAATCGTAAACCATATTGAGGTAATTCCTAATTTTATTGACTTAGAACGCTTCAAAAAATTACGGAAAGATCATTTTAAGATTGCTATTTGTCCCAACGGGGAAAAGCTATTAATGCACACTTCCAATTTCAGAAAAGTTAAGCGTATTGAAGATATCGTACAAGTTTTTTATAGGGTTAACAAAAAGATTCCTAGTAAATTGCTTTTAGTAGGTGATGGACCTGAACGAACTGGAATAGAGATGCTTTGTCGTGAATTAGGCGTTCAGAATGACGTTAGATTTTTGGGCAAATTAGATGTTATAGAAGAAGTTTTATCATTGGCAGATTTGTTTTTATTAACTTCCGAAAAAGAAAGTTTTGGACTCGCCGCCTTGGAAGCAATGGCTTGTGAAGTTCCAGTAATTTCGTCTGATGCAGGAGGAATTACTGAAGTAAATATTCACGGAGTAACGGGATACGTTTCCAAAATTGGGGATGTTGATGACATGGCAAAAAATGCTATTTCTTTGTTAGAAAATGAAGAAAAATTAGCCCAATTTAAGTACAATGCTCACGAGCAAGCCAAACAATTTGATATTGAAAAAATCTTACCTTTGTATGAACGTTATTACGAAAAAGTTACTGCAAAAAGCTGGAAATTTCCAAACCAAATCTAAACTGAAAAATAAAAGTTATGCCTTTAAATATCCCACAAACTAACCAGAAAAGAATCATCATTATCGGAGCAGGTTTCGGTGGTTTACAAGTTGCCCAAAGCCTTGCAGGAAATGATGATTTTCAAATCGTTTTAATTGATAAAAATAATTATCATCAATTTCAACCGCTTTTTTATCAAGTTGCCACCGCTGGTATTGAGCCTTCTGCTATTTCTTTTCCTTTACGTTTAGCGTTTCATAATCACCCGAATGTTCATGTTCGAGTGGCTTCTGTAACAAAAATTATTTCTGAAAATAATACGATTGAAACCAATTTAGGAGAAATTCAGTACAATTATTTAATATTGGCAATTGGAGCAGATACCAACTTTTTTGGCAATAAAAATATCGAAGAAAAAGCCTTACCAATGAAATCAGTTGGAGAAGCGTTAGGACTTAGAAACCGATTGTTAGAAAATTTTGAAAAAGCCTTGGTTTCCGATAACGAGGAAGATAAATCAGGTTTATTGAATGTTGTTGTAGTGGGTGGAGGACCAACAGGTGTAGAAATTTCAGGAACATTAGCAGAAATGAAAAAGCACGTTTTACCAAAGGATTATCCCGAATTGAACTTCGATTTAATGCAAATTTACATTGTTGAATCGGGAGCCGAACTATTGGGGCCAATGTCTAAAAATGCCCAAGTAAAATCTAAGGAATATCTTGAACAATTAGGGGTAAACGTGATGTTGGAGAGTAGAGTAAGCGACTTTGATGGACAGTATGTTGTTTTTGCTGATGGGTCAAAAATTAGGACTAATAATTTGGTTTGGGCTGCAGGGGTAAAGGCAAATTCGATTGAAGGAATAAATCCATCAATTATTATGAGGGGAGGCAGAATGAAAGTAAATAACTATAACCAAGTGGATGGCTATGAAAATATTTTTGCCCTTGGTGATGTTGCTTTAATGACTGAAGAAAAATATCCCAATGGTCATCCGCAAGTGGCTCAACCAGCCATTCAACAAGGGAAGTTGTTAGCCAAAAATTTAGTAAATCTTCTTAGAGGAAATGAACTCAAAGCCTTTAAATATAGAGATTTGGGTTCAATGGCAACCGTCGGACGGAACTTAGCAGTCGTTGATTTACCTTTCTGGAAATTTCAAGGATTCTTTGCTTGGCTCACGTGGATGTTCGTTCATTTAATGGCAATTGTGGGCGTGAAAAACAAAGTTTTAATTTTCATTAATTGGCTTTGGAATTATGTAACGTATGACCAGTCTTTAAGATTGATTATTCGGGCTAAGTCGCCAAAGAGTTAAGGCAAATAATTTTTCAAATCAACAAAACCACCAATTAAAAAATTTCGTATCTTTGTGATTATAGTTCAATGAAAATGGAGGTATTTGGCAATTTTTATTAAATTAATACAATTTTTGTGAAATTTAATTACTAAAATATTTAAGCTAATCCTACCAGTAAATTAATTTTATGGAAACAACACACAACAAAGTAAGACCTAAGCATAGTGGAACAAAACAATTATTTGACAACCCTACTTTAGAGAAACTTTCACACACTCATATTGCAACTCCCGTAACAATTTTTTTTGTAGCAGGTGGGGTGCTTGGCTACTACGCTTTTACGCATACTAACGTAGCTAATTGGGCCATCGGTAGTCTGTTTTTAACAGGTGCAACCGTTTTTACTTTTGTAGAATATTGGGTACACAGAAGTGTTTATCACATTGAACCTACAACCGAAGCACGGGCAAATTTTCAGTACATAGCTCATGGCGTTCATCATGAGTATCCGAAAGACAAAACTCGTTTGGCCATGCCCCCCATTATTGCTGCAATAGCTGCTGCAACACTTTTTATACTATTTTTCTTTTTAATGGGTGAATCTGCTTACGCATTTTTTCCAGGTTTTATTTGGGGATACGCTGCTTATTTGTTAGTACATTATTCAGTTCATGCGTATGCTCCACCAAAGAATTTTATGAAACAATTGTGGATAAATCATGCAGTACATCATTACAAAGATGGCAATGCCGTTTTTGGAGTATCTTCTCCACTATGGGATTATATTTTTGGAACAATGGCAACAATGGATAAAACAAAAGTTTCTGAGAACTTATAACTTAAAGATTAGATTTCAGAGGTTATAACAAAAAACTCCGCAAGACAAATTGAGTCTTGTGGAGTTTTTTGTTATATCTTTGGGATATACTGTAGCTTGAGGATAAAATGAAAATACTATTAATAGAAGACGAACCTAAAACGCTTCAATCGCTAAGACAGGGCTTGGAGGAAAATGGTTTCGACGTTGATATTGCCTACGATGGAATGATTGGAAAGCATCTTGCCAAAAAAAATCAATACCAAATTATCGTTACTGACATTATTATGCCAGGTATTAATGGCTTGCAACTCAGCAAAGAACTGCGACAAGAAGGTATCACTACTCCAATTTTAATGCTTACAGCTTTAGGAAGTATAGAAGAAAAACTCATGGGTTTTGATGCTGGGGCAGATGATTATTTAGTTAAACCTTTCGATTTTTTGGAACTATTGGCTCGTATAAAAGTACTGGCAAAACGAAGTACACAAACGCCTTTGCCAGTAACAGGCAATACTTTGACATACAGCGATTTAGAGATGAATTTCGATGCTCATTCTGTTACCAGAGGAGGCGATAAAATTGACCTGACCGCTCGTGAATTCGCTTTATTGGAATACCTTTTAAGAAATCATGGGAAGGTGATTTCAAAAGCCGATATTGCCCAAAAAGTGTGGGATAGTCGTTTTGATATGGGAACAAATGTTATTGAAGTTTTTATGACGATGTTACGAAAAAAAATAGATAAAAATTATGATACGAAACTAATTCATACGCAATATGGGGTTGGATATGTATTGAAGGTGGAGGAATAAATATGCAAATCAGAGCCAAACTTACTTTACAATTTACCTTATTGGTTTCGGTGATTGTGTTGGCAATCTTCATAGTAATTTATTGGCTTCGGCATAATTATATCGAAGACGAATTTTATAAACGCCTCACTCAAAAAGCCTCCACTGCCGCTGAATTATTGGTAACCGTTAAGGAGGTAAATGCCAAACTTTTGAAGAAAATACAGAAAACAAATAATGATGTTTTATACCGTGAAAGCCTCACTATTTATGACTACAATTATGACAAAAACAAGGATATAGGGGTTTACGCAAGTAATGATACCAGTGGTTTCAGAACTACCGTTGATATGCTAAATCAGGTTAGAAAACAGCGTTTTGTTAAATTTAAACAGGGTGATTTTAAAATTGTTGGAATGTTGTATATTGACCGTTTCAAAAGAGTTGTAACGGTGGCGGGTGCAGTGGATTTATCGGGGGAAAAAGACCTTAAAAATCTACAAGGAATCATGGTCTGGCTATTTTTTATTGTTCTGTTGCTTGTATCTTTAGCGGGGTGGTATTTTGCTGTAAGAGCTTTATCACCTATTTCAGAGGTCATTCAACAGGTAAAAACTATCTATCCCCAAAATGTTAATCAGAGACTAACTATACAAAATCCAAAAGATGAAATTGGTCGATTAACTGCTACTTTCAATGAATTATTAGAACGAATTTCGGAAGTTTTTAGGCTACAGAATCTCTTTGTTTCCAATGTTTCACACGAGATGAAAAACCCATTAATGAAAATTGGTTCTCAGATTGATGTTTCCTTGCTTAAAGAACGAACTCCTGAACAGTATCTCGCTACATTACAGTCTGTTAGGCAGGATATTCGAGAAATGGGTCAACTTTCAAATACACTTTTGGAATTGGCAAAAGTGAGCGATTTGAACCATAAATTGATGTATGATGAGGTACGTTTGGACGAAACAATTTGGGAAGCTGGTGATTTGCTTCTTCAAACGGAACAGAAATATCAAGTGCAAGTTGATTTTGCCGACGGTTTGGAAGAAGATACCCAATTAGTCGTGAAGGGAAATGCTCAATTATTGAAAACTGCCTTCGTGAATTTGATGGAAAATGGTTGCAAATTCTCCGAAAATCATTTGGTAAAAGTGACTTTACATTTTGAAAAAGACCATATTGAAGTAAAATTTACGAACAAAGGCATACTCGAAAAACCAGAAATGGACTTAATTTTTGAGCCTTTTTATCGTAGTCAGAACACGGCAAGTATTAAAGGTTATGGTGTGGGATTATCTTTGGTAAATAGAATTGTAAAACTTCATGGAGGGAATATTACGGTAGAATCAGTTGATAATCAAACGGTTTTTGTGTTGTGGTTACCTTATTCGGTTGGTGAAATCAGGAAATAGAAATTAATTTTTCTCGTAATTCCGAAATCGTCTCCCCTAACACAGGATGCACGAAATCTGGGGCAATTTCCGCCAGCGGAGACAAAGCAAAATCTCGTTCTTGCAAAAGTGGATGTGGAATTTTTAAATTGGGTTCGTCAATAATTTCATTACCATAAAATAGTATGTCAATATCAATCAATCTCGCCCCCCATTTTTCTTTTCTAATCCTACCTAATTGGTTTTCAATACTTTGTGTTATTTCTAAAATCTGTAAAGGTTTTAATCTTGTTTGTATTGAAACAACTAAATTTAAAAAATCTGGCTGGTTAGTTACACCCCAAGGAGCAGTTTCATAATCTTTTGACCGTAAAATAATTACGCCTACTTTTTGACTTAATAAATTAATTGCTTTATCAAGAATTTCTTTTCTATTTCCTAAATTTGAACCTAAAAGTAGATAGACTATTTGGAGATTTGACGTTTGCATAGTATTTTTAAATTATTACTCAATTTTTTATGTTTACTGAACATAGATTGTTACAGAATAATCAAAAGATAACAAATTATTATTAGACTAAGGTAATATTAATGGTGGAACTACCAGTAAACACCTCATCAGCCATGCGAAATGTAAAACAAGGGTCCGTCCTAATATCTGAACCGTTTTTGGGAGACCCCAATTTCGAGCGTAGTGTCGTGCTAATTTGTGAACACGAAACCACCCAAGGTACATTTGGTTTGATTTTGAACCAAACTTCTAATTTGTTGCTCGCTGATGTCTTAGAGGAAAATATTTATCCCGATATTCCGCTCTTGGTTGGCGGACCTGTCCAGCACAATACATTACATTACTTGCATCGCCGTCCTGATTTAATTGATGGTGGTGTTGAAATTATGGAAGGCGTGACTTGGGGAGGTAACTTCACGCAGGTTAAAGAATTATTAAATAATGGCGTATTATCGCCTAATGATATTCGGTGTTTTATTGGCTATTCGGGTTGGGAAATTGATCAATTGGTGAGCGAACTAAAAAAGGATTCTTGGATAATATCAGAAACAACGGCTGATGTAATTTTTGATACACCCGCTGAAAAATTTTGGCGAAATTTATTAAAAGACATGGGCGGAGATTTTAAAGTAATGTCCAATTATCCAATCGACCCACGGTTGAATTAATTTTGAACATTAATCAAACTTACGTATTTTTACGATTGACCCGAAAAGACATCATAAATTAACCAAAACAAATTCTTTCTGTGGGCGAGAAAGAAATTTCAAGCATGAAAATTCTACGGATATTACTCGTTATTTTGGCAGTTTCAGCCTCCGCTTTTGTTTTTGTTAGATTCTACTATACAAAACCTTTTAGTCCATCTGCTTCTGAAAAGTTTGAAAAAAATGGTTTAGTCGTAACCGTAGATTACTGTCAGCCTTCCAAAAAAGACCGTTTAATATTTGGTGAAGAGAAAGATAAGGCACTTGTTCCCTTTGGAAAATGGTGGCGTACTGGAGCGAATGAAGCAACCGTAATAAAGTTTTCCAAGGATGTAACAATTGCTGGAAAGCCTTTAAAATTAGGAACATATACCCTTTTTACAATTCCAGAAAAAGATAATTGGACAATCATTTTTAATCAAGAAGTTGGACAATGGGGGCTTTCTTATGATGAAAAAAAGAACGTTATGACTGTTCCCGTACCTTCGATGCAGACAAATAATTCAACAGAACAATTTAAGATAAATTTTGTGGAACAAACAGAAGGAGCAGATATGATTTTGACATGGGATACTACGCAGGTAATTATTCCAATAAAATAAAGTAAAAAAGGGTAAAAGGAGTAAGGGAGAAACGTAAATTGCTAATTACGTTTCTCCCTTACTCCTTTTACCCTTTATGCTATCTTTAAAATCCAGCTCTATCATAAGAACTTCTTCTACGTGAGAGTTTTAATTCTTGTAAAAGTGTCGATTTTACCCTCAAATCAAAGGAATAACTACTTTGTCTTCCATAATATGCACTGGCAATTGGTGTCCAGTTAAAGGCAGCTTCCCAACAATGCAAATCCCTGTGGACACTAATATTAGTTAATGACACGCCTTTATTCGTAAAATCATAGCCCGATTGCAGTTTCATATCCCACTTTTCAGTTAGTTTCAACGTGCCATTAAAGGTTACAGCACTCACAATAACGGCAGGGGCAAAACCCAATTTGCTCAAATTATATTGATAACTAAACTGAAATTGCCACGGCACCGACCAATCTACATATTCATTAATATTTTTATTGATATGTTTAACTTGCTCTTGCTGGAAATCAGTATTTGGCAATGTTGAATTTTGCGGTAATTGCTTTTTTTGTTGAGCCTGTTTTGGTTGAAAACTTTTACCTACTGAAAAACCAAGATTCGATAAATTTGGAGATTGTAATTCATCAATTCGACTTCCCACTAATGACGAACCATCTTGCACATATTTATATGGATCAAATGTACCGTTCAAATTTATATCAAATTTTTTAACCCTTGACGTAGCTGAAAACGAAATGGGCGATAACTTAAATTGCTGGGCAAAGAAATTGTAATTTGTTGATATTGAGAAGTTATCTAATAACGTAATCTTCTCAAATTCTTTTGCGGCAGTGTCAGATTTTGATTTTACTTTAGCTTCTAAAGTATTAGAAAGGCTGAAACTTATACCTCCCGATTGACTGCCATAATTAGTTAGCCGTGGGTCAAAAGTAGAGATTCTTCTGAATGTTCCCATCACTGTTTTCCCATCAATTGTTCTTATATCTGCGCCTTTTGAACTTACTTGCACATCTTGATAAAATCCATAACTTGGGTCGGTGAAATCTGGTGTATAATTAACACTTACAGACGGACTCATAATGTGCCTAATTCCCCGCAAACGACCTTTATTGATGTTGATTGTTCCGTATAATCGGGTGTTCATACTGGCAGAAAAATTATACTGATAATCTGGAAAAAAACCTTGACCCGTTGAATCAATATTAACCACTCCATTTCGGGCTAATGTATCACTTTTATAAGGTTTAAAACGAGAATCGCCAGGTTGAATAAACGCATATTTAAACTTACGACGATATACATTTCCAGATAAACTCATTCCTGGCGTTAAATTAATATATTTACCTAATTTAAGATTCGGAAGTGATAAAGGAATAGTATAATTCATTCTGAAATTGGCATTTTTAAATATTTCAGGCAAGTTTTCGAGGTTGAAACCAATAACACCATCACGGGCTAAACTCGCAGTTTGATTGACTGCCAAACGTGGGTCAACAATTAATGGTTTGTTTGGATTTGTATCGAGTGTATCTTTTTGTCGGTTTACATTATAGGGTAAACTATTGTAAGCACGATTGTTCAAAGCCACTTGATTGGTAATTCCGAATGAACCGCTTAAGTCTAATCCCAAGCGAAAACCATCCCAAAACCGTTCTGTAACAGCATTTTTCTTTTTGAAAGGCTGAAATTGATTTAATCCGAAAGAAAAATTATTGTTTACGTTTACCGCTTTCGTAATAGTATTTTGGTCAGCTTGTAGACTTACACTGGTACGAATGGTCTGCCCAAAGTTTTTTGAATATTGAATGGATGAATTTAAAGCCGTTGAAATGTAGCTGTTGGAAGTAACGCTATTAAACTGAGCATTGGAATTACTTTGAACGTTTACCGATGCAGAAAAACTGGAACTTCCACGACTTTGAGGTGAATGTGACCACTGAATACCAAAATCGTTACGAGTTTGACGATTAAATTCCTTCCCATCATTACTATTTCTAAAGGTTAAATTAAAGGTTCCTCCGTAACGATAGCGTTTTATGTATTGAGAGTTTGCTGTGAGTCCAAAACTACCTTTTGAGTAAATTTCTCCCGTTAATTTTAGGCCTATATTTTCACTAATAGCAAAATAATATCCTCCATCACGAAGATAAAAACCACGCCCAAGCGGTTCTTCACCGTAAGTTGGCATCACAATTCCAGATGTTCCGTTCTCTTGCGGGGGTTTATAGGGAAAAAAACCGAATGGTAAACCAATAGGCAAAGGAATTTCATTAAGTTCAAATCGGAAAGGACCAGAAACGATTTCTTTTTTCCCTACCATTTTAATCCTTGAAGCTCTGATGTTATAGTGTGGATGTTCTAAATTACAGGTTGTGTAAATAGCGTTACGGATATATAAATTATCCTCATTATCCTTTTTAACACTCGTTCCTTGCACATAGGCATCGCCTTGTTTGGTAATTAATCCTTTAATAATTGCCTTTCTGGATTTGAAATTGTATTTAATTTCATCGGCATCGTAAGGTTCACCACCTTGTTTAAAAACTGGCTTTCCGATGGTTTTATTCGTAACAGTATCTTTCGTACCTTTGGCAAATACTTCGTTTTTATCCCAGTTTAGTTTAATAAAATCGGCTTGCAAAACAACATCACCGTAGGTAACTTTTGCATCACCGTATAAATAAACCACCTGATTCTGAGTGTCCATAATGGTAGAATCAGTGGCAGAATAGACTACAGTAGTCTGTAAATCGTTATTCTTTTTTAAAGAGTCAGGAACAGCTTTCGTAAGGCTATCGACTCTGTTTGTATCTTTTTTAGTAATTTTTGGCAGTATATTATTGGACTTTGTAGTAACTTCACCGCTCATGACACGCTGTGCTTGAATATTATTTACAACAAAATTGCCTAAAAATAAGCTAATTACGATACTGAATATGTGAAGTGCTTTTTTCAGAAGTCTTAAAATTTTATCTTTGTGATGTTTTCACTACAAAATTAACCCATTACTTATTTAAGATAACGTACCCACTTAAAAATAATGTTAAAGTTTGTTAAAGGTTTCATATTATTTACTACTTTCTGTGGATTAGAAGGTTTCGTACCGCTTCAAGATTCGAGCAATAGTTCGATTAATAATCCACCCACTTCCGTTAAAATACGGATTAAAACGATCGTTTTGGATGCTGGACACGGAGGTAAAGACCCTGGGTGCCACGGAGCGAGCAACAATGAATCGAAAATTGCTCTGGAGATTGTACTGGCTTTGGGCAAAAAAATTAGTGAAGAATTTCCTGACGTGAAGGTAATTTATACTCGTAAAAAGGATATTTACCCAACTTTACACGAGCGATCGGATATTGCAAATCGAAATAAAGCTGATTTATTTATGTCTATTCATTGTAATTCTCATCCTTCGTCCAAGTTTGCTGGAACGGAAACTTATACGATGGGGTTACACAAGACGAACGAGAACTTAAATGTTGCCAAACGAGAGAACTCCGTAATTCTACAAGAAAAAGACTACCAAAAGACCTATAACGGGTTTAATCCTAATTCACCGCTGGCACACATTATGATGGCTAATTACCAGAATACTTTCATGATGAATAGTATAAAATTTGCTCAGAAAGTTGAACGTCAATTCAAAAAACAAAATAACAGAATAAGTTACGGTGTGAAACAAGCAGGTTTTTTAGTACTTTGGGAAACCGCCATGCCAAGTGTTTTGATTGAAACAGGTTTTTTAACAAACGGGGCAGAAGAAAAATATTTAGCCTCTGAAGAAGGACAAGAAGAAGTTTCCCAGTCCGTTTTTAAGGCTTTTAAATTATATAAAGAAGAAATTGAAAATTAATATCAATTAATAATTGAAAATATGACTATCTCTAAAGAAACAAAAGTGGGTATTTTTGCCCTTGTCTCGTTCGTAATTCTATACTTAGGATTTAATTTTTTGAAAGGAAAAGATTTTTTCTCTTCGCAAAATAAATACACTGTAATTTATGATAATGTTGAAGGTTTAACTGTTGCCAACCAAGTTTCAGTGAGTGGTATGAAAGTTGGGCAAGTGAAAATAGTTGAACTTATGGCAGGTAATAAGGTAAAAGTTACGCTTGTAATTAGAAAAGATTTGCCTTTACCAATTGACACTAAAGCTATTTTATCGTCGGATGGATTATTAGGAGGAAAACTTATCCGATTAGAAATAGGAAAAGCAAATAAAGTGCTTGCAAACGAAGGTATGATTTTACCAGGCAGAGAAACTGGAATTTCTGACTTGATTAAAGAACAGGCTTTGCCTTTACTTCATAACCTTGATTCATTGATGCTTTCATTGAGAGTAGTTACCAAAAGTTTTGAGGCAACAGGTTCATCGGTGAATGGTTTAGTGAAAAATACCGACAAAACTATTTCTACATTAGCAGGAACTGTAGGAACAACAATTAATGAGAATAGAAAAAGTTTGGCCGGAATTACTGCCAATATGAAAGCATTATCAAGTAATTTGATTGAAACGGAGAGAAGTTTGAAACCGCTTATCGGTAAATTTAGCTCAATTGCTGATTCATTAAATGCTTTAAAAATCAGTCAAGCCGTTGCAACAACACAACGGTCTTTGGAGGGTTTACATAGAATTATGTTAGGAATTGAGTCGGGACAAGGTTCAATGGGTAAATTATTGAAAGACGATTCGCTTTATTCAAACATTAATCGGTCGGTGGCAAATTTAGATAAACTTTTGATTGACTTCCGTTTAGCCCCAAGACGTTACGTAAATGTCTCAATTTTTGGAGGAAAAAAAGCTGACCCGCCGATGGTAAAATAGGAAAGAGAAGAGAGAAAAGGAGGAATAGAGAAACCAATGACAGTTTTTCATTCCTCCTTTTTACGTTACTTCATTATTTCCTTTCCCTCTCAAAGAGAAATTGGTACTGGCGTTTGACTCTTGATTTCATTCACCACAAAACGACTTTGAGCATTACCAATGTTAGGAAGTGTCGCTAATTTATGAAGAATAAAATGACGATATTCGTCCATATCTTTCATCAAAACTTTCAACAAAAAGTCTGACCCTCCCGATATACAGTAACATTCCACCACTTCTGGCAACAATAAAACGTCCTTCTCGAATTGTTCCAGAAACACAGCGGCGTGTTCTTTTAAAGTTACATCCACCAAAACGACCAAGCTTTTTCCCAATTTTGATTTATTAAGAATAGCCGTATATTTTTCGATAACTCCGTCTTTTTCAAGTCGTTTAATTCGTTCGTGTATGGGCGTAGTAGTCATGTTCAAGCGTGAAGCAATCTCTTTGTTGGTCGTTAAAGCATCTTCTTGAAGGAACTTTAAAATCTGTAAATCTATATTATCTAAGTTTGTCATGACGTTTAAAAAAATACCCTTGACTTTTATAAAGATCAAGGGTAATATTAATTTTATTATTTTCTAAAAATCTATTTTCTAAATAAATTACGGACTAAAAAACCGCTCATTGCACCAAAACCACCTACGAGTCCACCAATTAAAACAGTTACTACAATCAATATTCCTACATTTCCAGCCACTGGAAGAATTTGAGCAATTTTATTTGATAAAATTCCTTGCGTTGAAAAGTGATAATAACAAACCATTAATAACCAAACTATTATAACAGCAATCATTCCTTTTACGAAAGTTTCACCGCTTGATTTTCCAAAGATTGCACCTCCAATAAATGCTGCAATTGCTACTGTCCACCATTCAAAAAAGTAGCCCATTACCAAAGTTAAAATTATAATTGTTAGCGTTAGTGAATTAATAAAAAAGTTGCCGACAGGAACAACTATTGGTGACGAATTTCCCTTAGAATCTATCGTATTGGAGGTATTTAGTGCCATAATATTATTGGTATATTTTTTTTAATAAATATAATTATTTTTTGTTAGAAATTACAAATTAGCTTTAATTTCCTTCAAAATTCTGTCTCCTCCCCTACTCAAAATTTTCTCTGCTAATGCCTCTCCTATTTCCAAAGGATTGTTGCCCGTAATGGTTTCCTTCAAAATTTCAGAACCATCCAAACTCACAATTCCACCCATCAACGAACCTGATTTTTGAGAAAGTCCAAAAACAGGAATACTACATCCTCCTTGCAAACGCCTCAAAAAAGCACGTTCCGCCAATAATTGTTGCTCCGTTTCAGCATGGTTACAGAGTTCTCTAATTTTGGCTTTTTTTTCAAGGTCTAAAGTAATAGCACATTCCAAAGCTACAGAACCTTGCCCAACAGCGGGGGTAAATTTATCCGTAGAAAGCATTTCCGCAATATGTTCTTCATAACCCATCCGATGCACACCCGCATACGCAAGAATAATAGCATCACACACTCCACTTTCAAGTTTTGCCATGCGAGTTTGGAGATTTCCACGCATATCAACTGTTCGAATATGAGGATAATAATGTTTTAACATGGCTACTCTTCGGGTTGAAGAAGTGCCAACTACGAAGGATTTTCCACTATCTAATCGTAGGCTTTTATCATAACTTACCAAGACATCATTCACTTTTTCACGTTCTGTGAAAGCAATTAATTCTAAATCTTCCGATAATTCTGATTGTAAATCTTTGGCAGAATGTTGAGCAATATCAATTTGCCCAGAACGTAATTGTTCCTCCAATTCCTCCGTAAAAACACCCTTTGACCCAATCTTCGATAATGAACGGTCAAGAATTTGATCACCTTTTGTATTGATAACAACAATTTCGACTTGCAGACCCCCTTTTTCTAAGGTTTCTCTGATATATTCTGCTTGCCAAAGGGCTAATTTTGAGCCTCTTGTACCTAATTTTATTGTACTCATTTTATGAATTGATTATCGTTTTGGTCCAATCGAAGACGTTTGAATCATGCTATTTCTTAAATAATCTTGCAATCGTCAGCGACAAGTCTAAATGCAAGATTTTGGCTCTTCCGTTACGTTCTAAATAATAATGTGTTTGACTTAATTCATTCACTATCAATTCGATGGCTCCTAATTTTACGACTTTTGAAAAGTTTTGCACAAAGGTTAATTCTTCACCTTCCAATCTTACTAATGATTCGGCACCATTTTTCCAAAGCAGTAAATCTCTAAAAATATTGAGTCCGTATTCCATCATTCCTTTTTGGTATTCTTTCGGGGAAGCATCAAATTCGTCCGCTAATTTTATCAATGCTGCAAAATCTGGTTTAAATGCCATCCTCATCCAATTAGAAAACCATTGATATTTCCCTTCCCCTTCATAATTTATCAATTCAACGGCTTTCGATAAATTCCCTTCTGAAAGGTAGGCAACTTGTTTAGCTCTTTCCAAACTAATTCCTTCTTTTTTAATGAGATAACCAATTGTTTCTTCATCTGAAAAAGAGGGAATCATAATCCGTTGTGTTCTTGAAAGAATGGTGGTTAATAAACGATTCGTATCATTACAAACTAAAATAAACAAGGTTTTAGCAGGTGGCTCTTCCAATAATTTCAATAGCGAATTTGCCGATTCGATATTCATTAATTCGGGTTGCCAGATGATTAGGATTTTATACTCCGCTTCAAAGGCTTTCAAAGAGATTTTTTCAATAATATTATGCGCTTCTTTTATCGGAATAATACCTTGTTTATTACCCGTAACACCCGTAAACTCCAACCAATCAGTCATAGATCTGTATGGACTTTCCATCAAGAATTTACGCCAAGTTGGAAGCAGTTCCAAAATGGTCTCTTTGGCACTTGGCGTAGGGAAAATGTGATGAATATCGGGATGAACCATTTTCGCCATCTTCACACACGAAGCACAACACCCACAAGCATCACCCACGAGTTCACTGTTAGTATTGGAGCTGATAGCATTTCTATCTTCACAATTTATATAGGTGGCATACGCCCAAGCCAATGCAAGATTTGCACTTCCCACTCCCCCATGAAACAGTTGGGCATGGGCTACATGATTTGTCTCAACGGAGTGAATGAGGGTATTTTTTATACTTCCCAGACCAGGAATATCTTGAAAACGCATAATTGAATTTTAATAGGTTGTAAAGTTAAGGAAGATTGAGGGAAAAATAAGGAATTCAAAAAGCTACATTTTTTTGATAACTTCGTAGAAATTTATCCACGAAACCTTATTCAATGAGTGTTCTCAAAAAATTAGCTGGCGAAACAGCCTCTTACGGTATCAGTACTATTCTTGGTCGTTCGCTAAATTTCCTTTTAGTATTCATTCACACAGCGGCTTTTATGCCTACCGAAATGGGAATCAATGTCAAATTGTATGGGTACGTTGCCATTGCCAACATCATCTATACATACGGAATGGAAACCGCTTTCTTCCGTTTTGCCCCTGAAGATAAAATAAAATATTACAATATTATACAATCCGCTATCATTGTCAGTAGCATTTTCTTTTCTGGAATTCTCATTATTTTCTCATCGCCCATAATTACCTATTTAGGATATGCTGGCAAAGAAAACTTCTTAATTTGGCTTGCCTTAATTGTTGCCATTGATGCCATTACTGCAATTCCTTTTGCTCGTTTGAGATTAGAAAAACAAACCAAAAGATTCGTTACAGCAAAAATTATCAATATCTTAATAAATGTTTTTCTGAATATTTTCTTTTTATTAATCTTAAAAAAAATCGCTGAAGGAGACTATCTTACACCATTACAACCTCTATCTCAAAAATTGTATAATCCCAATATTGGAGCGGGTTATATTTTCTTGGCAAACCTTATTGCCAACGCTACATTTTTCTATTTTCTCCGTCCAGAATTTCGAGATTTCAAATTTCAATTTGATAAAGCGGAATTCAAAAAACTTTGGATTTATGCCTACCCAATTATGATTATGGTAGTGGCAAGTACCTACAATTTAGTGTTTGACAGATTACTTTTGGAAAAGTTTCTCCCCGTAGGATTCTATCCTAATCGTACTTCTCAAGAGGCTTTGGGTATTTATGGCAGTGTTTATAAATTGTCTATTTTTATGTCATTGGCAACGCAGGCGTTTCGTTATGCTGCCGAACCCTTTTTCCTTTCAAAAACGGGAGATAAAAACTCGCCAGAAACGTTAGCAGAAGTTACCAAGTGGTTTCTAATAACTTGTATTTTTATTTGGTTGGGCGTGAGTCTGAACCTTGATTGGTTGAAAGTTCTTTTCCTTCGTCAAAAGATTTATTGGGAAGCAATTATGGTTGTCCCTGTATTGTTATTAGCCAATTTATTTTTGGGAGTTTACTATAATATGTCGGTTTGGTTCAAATTGAATAATAAAACTTATTTCGGAACGCTCATTACTTTTATTGGTTTAGGAATCACTGTTATTGCCAATATCATCCTCATTCCACGCATCGGTTATATGGGCTGTGCATTTGCCTTTTTAATTTCTTGCTTTTCGATGACGGCTCTTTGTTATTTACTCGGACAGCGATATTATCCCGTACCTTACAAAATTGAGTCAGCGTTTGGTTATATCATTTCGGCAGGAGTATTGATTTATTTTGTAACAAAGATTCACTTTCAGAGCCTCTGGTTATCAATTCCTTATCACCTTATTTTGCTAATTTTATACACACTGGGTGTTGTGATTATTGAGCGAAAGACCATTATTCCATTGAAAACCAGAGAAAAATACAAAATTTTAAGATGAAATGTCATTTTTTTTCGTCAAATTTGTCGATTATTAATCAACAATAACCAATGGCTGAATCTCAAATACTCACTCGATTTAGTTCTTTAGAGATAAAACTTAAAGGATTATTGAAAGATTATATTGAGATAAAAAAGCAGTTAAGAGAGGTTAAAATAGAGAATGAAAAACTAAGAAATAATTTGTGTGATGCTCAAAAAGAAACACAAGAATTACAGAAAAATTTAAACCAAGAAAGAAAAAACTTTAAAAAATCAGATAAATTCACTAAGATTGCAGTAAACAGTCTTAAAAGTACAGGCAATCCTGCCGAATTGAAAGAAAAAATTGACGAATATATTTTAGAAATAGAAAAATGTATTAATCAACTTAGCAATTAATTGTTAAGTTGTTGAATTTTTAGGTTGATTATTTAATCCCAACTTATTTAAATTCAACTTCTATAACTTTTCAAAAACAAAGAAATGGATAAGAAAATCGTTTGTAATGTCATGGTTGGTACTGAGTATTTTACGCTCAATCCAAACACTGAATTTGACGAAGAAATTGTTCGTAAAGCAGCTAATTTGATTAATGAAAAAATGCAACATTATCAACAGAAAAATGGCATAAAAAGTACACAAAGACTTTTAGCATTATCTGCATTAGATTTTGTAATGAGTAATCTAAAATCTGATTTACAATACGAAGACTTCCAAGATTCAGTTTCTGAGAAGCTCTTAGGATTAGAAAAAACAGTAGATTCAGTTATAGAAACACAATTCTAATTCGTCATAAACAATACATTAATCGTTATTTATACATCATTTTTAAATTAAAACATCCTTAACTTACAAAAATTTAAAATCTTGTATCAACTTCTTTTAACGATTATATTTTAATTAAAGATATAAGCCCTGTAAATGCAGTTATTGCTGTAATTACTTCCTTAAAACAGTTAAAATTCGACCTTAAATTCTTATTTTTCAATTGTAAAATCTTCCAATTAAGAACCTCTCTTTCAATCGTCATTTGTCTGTTTTAGTCCCATTATTCACTCGATTTACTTTGCATTGCGTCATGTTTACGCACGGAGAAATCAACTAAAACGATATAATAAATGCTATATCCAATCATTGCCGCAGTAGTTTCCCTTATAGTAGGGCTGTTCGTAGGTAAAGCCATATTTGCCAAAGAAACCAAAAAAATTGAAGAAGAAGCAGCTGCTAAAGCTGCTGATATTATAAAAACTGCCGAACTTCAAGCAGAAAATATTAAGAAAGACCGAGTATTGGAAGCCAAAGAAAAGTTTTTAAAATTGCGTTCAGAATTTGAAGATGAATCTAATAGAAAGAAACAAATTTTGGTTCAAAATGAACAAAAATTAAAAGAGCGTGAACGTCAGATTCAACAATCAATGGATCAGGCAAAACAATCGGCAGATCAAGCTAAGTTGTCTGTTGAGCAAGCCAAAAAGATGGAAACTGATTTAGTTTCACAAAGACAATCTTTGAATTCTAAGGAAGATAATCTCAGAAAAAAAATTGAGGATGCCGAGAAAAAACAAGCTCAAGCGGATGAAATGTTTGCCTCACAGATTTTACAGTTAGAGAAAATTGCAGGCTTAACAGCCATTGAAGCACGTCAACAATTGATACAAGCAATGACTGCCGAGGCTGAAACAAAGGCTTCATCAATGATAAAAACAGCCATTGAAGAGGCAAAACTTACCGCTACGAAAGAGGCAAAAAAGGTAGTTATTGAAACAATTCAAAGAACTGCAGCTGAAAATGCAATTGAAAACTGTGTGTCTGTTTTTAATATCGAATCGGACGATGTGAAGGGGAAAATTATTGGTCGTGAAGGTCGTAATATTCGTGCTTTGGAAGCTGCTACTGGCGTTGAATTTATTGTTGATGATACGCCAGAGGCAATTATCATTTCGGGTTTTGACCCAGTTCGTCGTGAAATTGCTCGTTTATCGCTTCACCGTTTGGTGCAAGATGGACGTATTCATCCCGCTCGTATTGAGGAAGTTGTAGCAAAAACGAAGAAAAATATTGATGATGAAATAGTTGAAATTGGTGAGCGTACAGTGATTGATTTAGGTATTCATGGTTTACACCCAGAGTTAATTAAAATGGTTGGCAGAATGCGTTTCCGCTCATCTTACGGACAAAACCTTTTGCAACATTCACGTGAGGTCGCAAAACTTTGTGCAACGATGGCGGCTGAATTAGGATTGAACGCCAAAGCAGCAAAACGTGCTGGTTTGCTCCACGATATTGGAAAGGTTTGGCACGAAGAAGCCGAATTACCTCATGCTATTTTGGGGATGCAATTGGCCGAAAAATATAAAGAAAACGCAGAGATTTGTAACGCCATTGGAGCTCACCACGATGAGATTGAAATGACTTCGATGATTTCACCTATTATTCAAGTTTGTGATGCCATTTCGGGGTCACGCCCAGGAGCAAGACGTGAAATGATGGAGTCATACATGAGACGTTTAAAGGAATTGGAAGAATTAGCAGTAAGTTTTCAAGGCGTTCAAAAATGTTATGCCATCCAAGCGGGACGAGAGTTACGGGTTTTGGTGGATGCAGAAAACGTTACGGACGAAAAAGCAAGTTCATTATCATTTGATATTTCTCAGAAAATTGAGAAAGAAATGCAATATCCAGGGCAAATCAAAGTAACGGTAATTCGTGAAATGAGAGCAGTGAATTATGCGAAATAGATATTTATAGAAATTAATGAAAGGCTTCTGAAAATCAATTCAGAAGCCTTTTTTATTGAATCATCAAATTACAACCCCGAATATCCGAATTATCAAATCTACCTAATATTCTAAATTTTGATTGTTGAAGGCTTGTAACTGTTAATTGTTCATTGTTAATTGATGATTGCCCTAATTCCCAACTTCCTAAATCCTTCGTTTCAATAAAAGAACAAGAATCTACGTTGGCAAGATCAATTACGTTGATTCCGCCCGAACGGGAATTTGAAATATAGCTGAATGGGTCGTTCACATCTCTCAATAAAATTTTCATAGAAATGGGTAAATCAAAAATTCCTTCGCCATTTGAATATCCTTGCGAAAGCAATTCCGTCATGCCATATTCTGAATGAATGGATTCAACATCAAAGGCACTTGTCAGTATTTCGTGGACTTCTTCACGAAGGAGTTCTTTTCTTCGTCCTTTCATACCTCC
>JACMRQ010000232.1 GCA_014376355.1 Arcicella sp.
AACAATGGACGCATAATGGTTTTCAATTCTTCCGAAATTTCAAATGCTCTGATTTTCGCAGGGTTTGATAATCTGTCCATCATACCCGAAATACCACCTTGTTTCAAGGCTTCAGTGATAGTTTCCCAACCGTATTGGATAAATTTAGAAGCATATCCAGCGTCGATTCCTTTCTCTTTCATTTTATCGTAACAAAGGATTGAACCCGTCTGTAATAAACCACAAAGAATGGTTTGCTCGCCCATTAAATCAGATTTTACTTCTGCCACAAACGACGATTTTAACACGCCCGCACGATGTCCGCCCGTTCCTGCACAATACGCCTTTGCATACGCCCAACCTTTTCCTTCGGGGTCATTTTCTGGGTGAACGGCAATTAAAGTTGGTACGCCAAAACCTCTTACATATTCCGCACGAACTTCCGTTCCTGGACATTTTGGAGCCACCATAATTACGGTAATATCTTTACGAATTTGCATTCCTTCTTCCACGATATTGAACCCGTGTGAATATGAAAGCGTAGCTCCATGCTTCATCAAAGGCATAACCGCCGAAACTACCGAGGTATGTTGTTTATCAGGTGTAAGATTAATTACCAAATCAGCGGAAGGAACAAGGGACTCGTAAGTGCCTATATTGAAGTTGTTTTCAGAAGCACTTTTCCAAGATTGTCTTTTGTCATCAATTGCTTCTTGACGCAGAGCGTAAGCAACATCCAATCCAGAATCACGAAGGTTCAAACCTTGGTTTAAACCTTGAGCTCCACAGCCCACGATTACGATTTTTTTACCGATTAATGCTTGGACACCGTCTCCGAAAGCACTAATATCCATAAATTCACAAACCCCTAATTGGTTAAGTTTTTCTCTTAAAGAAAGCGTATTGAAATAATTTGCCATTGTTTTTGTTATTGGTTATCAGTTACGAGAACTGAGTTTAATTCGTATTACAAAGTTCTTGAAATAGCGTTAAATTTTATGGTAAATTATCATGAATTTTAGGTATTTTTGATGGGCAATAAATTGCATAACTTAAAAAATATTCATAACTAATTGCTTTTCAATAATTTATAAAGAATACAAATTGTTCGATTTATCATTCTAACGAAAGAGAGAAATGTAATATTTTAAATTAGTAGCCAATTTCTTACTTTCTTAGGATAACAAATTTGTAAGCTAAATTTTAGGTGATAAAATGAAAACCATCCCCGTTTACAGCATAGATAAATTCAATGCTAAGACTGAAAAAACCATCCAGTTTCAGATTGAAGTTTTTGATATTCATCGAGATTTCAAGGTTACGTATCCGCACAGACACGATGATTTTTATGAAATTTTGTTTCTCACGCAAGGCGAAGGCGTGCATACGATTGATTTTCAGCATCATCAAATCAAGCCCTTTTCAATTTTCTTTCTTTCACCCGGACAAATTCATGAATTAGCACTTTCAAAAGATGTTCAGGGCTTTATTTTTTTGTTTACTTCTTCCTTTTATCACTTCAATAAAACTGACCCATACAAACTTTTTGAATTGCCTTTTTTTTATAATTTAGCCAAAGAAACACCTCCGCTTTATTTAGAAAATGAACTTGAAAGACAAACTTTTATTGACTTATTCCAAAAATCTATTATTGAAAATCAGTTAAAATTACCCGATAATGAAGAAGTTATTAGGGCTTTATTGGATTTAATTTTGATACAAAGTAAAAGAATTTATCCAATCGGCATGTTGGATGAACAGGCTCACAAGGGGAAAATTTTAGTGAAGCGTTTTAAGCAATTAATTGAAGAAAAATGTCAGGATAATTTGTCGGTAAAACAATATGCCGATTTGTTAACAATAACGCCAAATCATCTCAGCGAGACCGTGAAAAATGTTACGGGTAGAACCTCAACGGATTTAATTAATGACAGGATGGTGATGGAAATCAAACGATATTTGACCCATACAGATTTAGGAATTTCTGAAATTGGGTATAAATTAAACTTTGCTGACCAATCGTATTTTTCCAAGTATTTTAAAAAATTGACAGGACTTTCTCCGTTAGAATTTCGGAAGAATTTACTGTAACTCGAATTACTAATTCGAGAACGGAGTTCCAATGTACGTATGCTCTCGAAATGCTATTTCGAACTACAATAATTCTACTAATACGCTCTTTATCAATCTATTATTTTTCGATTCTAATTTAGATAATCCACTATTTACCTTATCAGTTTTCGCCTTTAGAATTTCGGCGAAATTTACTGTAGCTCGAATTAATAATTCGAGAGCGGAGTCCCAATGTACGTCCGCTCTCGAAATGCTATTTCGAATTACAATAATTCTATTAATCCGCTCTTAATCAAACTATTATTTTTAGATTGTAATTTTGACAATCTTCCATTTACCTCATCAACTTTCGCTTCATAGACTTCATTCTTATCTTTACTCTTTACTTCCATTATCACATAAAAAATACCTTTTGCGGAGGTTTTTGAATTGACCACAAAGTTTTCGTGCGGTGTTTCTTTTTCTGAAAGTGGCGTTTTTGAGGTTGCTATTGATTGCCATTTAGACAAAGATTCAGGTTTAAAATCTGCCATATCAAAATGTCCTTCTCGGGCTTCTTCTTCGCTTTCAGGCATTTTAGCTTGTTTGGCAGGGACGTAGAGGTTTTCCACAAACTTATGATCAGCATCTTCTACCCAAATCGCAACGATTGGCAATTCTGTTTCTTTATTTTTCTCAACCAAAATCCTTAAATTCGTTCCTTTTGAATCTTGGTTAGTTTTCACTTCTTCAAACGACAACATTTCTGATTTCTTGGGTCTTTTGGGAGCAAGAAATTTACCTGCTTCTGCCACAGGTTCAAGAAATTCGGAAGCTGTTCCTATCAATACAATCCCAAATATGAGACCCGCAATGATAAATTCTTTCTGAAATTTTCCAGATTTTCTCTCTTTAGAATAACCCGTAATCGACGACCAGTTATTGACGATGTGGAAAATGGCAAAGCCAACGAATATTAATCCAAAAACGGTGTGTGTAATTTCTACGGCATGAGCTTTTTGTTTAATATACAGTAATATACCCGTGATGGATAAACTCAAAAAGGCAAAAGCTACGGAGAGACTAATAATATTTTTACGTTTCATGATTTTTGGTTAAAAATGAAAATTCCAACAAAGATAATGAATAAACTTTCATCTTAATTTGTTAAAATTAGCACTTAAAAATCTAAGATTAGAATTTAGAAAATGACATATTTGGTAAAATAAGCATTTTAATAATCCCAGCCAGTAATTTACATACGGGGCCTTAAACTGTCGTTGCTTTTACAGAATATAAGGCAGTTGAAGAATATTATGATTTGAAGAATAAAAAAGGAAAAGTATAATATTCGCTTAATGTATAAGGGTTATAGGTTATTTATTGAATGGTAATAATTCTTTCAAATCAATTATTTTCAATTATTTACAGAAAATAATACACACAAAGGGTTATTTACTTGTCTATTTTATGGAAGTAATTTTGTGTCATTCAAACAAATAAATCTAATTTTTTTATTATGAAAAATATCATTTTTACCTGTTCAACATTCGTATTAATGCTGTCAGATTGCAAGAAAGACGAAGATGCTTCTGATCCAAATCCAACTTATGAAGGGGTTGAAAAAACTATCGGTAATGGGAAAGTTTATTCATGAGTTAAGTTCACGGGTGACAAACCAACCTCTATAGGCATGACTTTGGCAAAAGAAACTTTAGAGAACATTTCTCACAATGGAAATACAAGTTTAATCATTGCTTTACCAACTGAAGCTTTTGGAAAAACATCGTTTGACCATATCTATCTTGATTTTTCGCATTCTGGACATGAACCTATTGGCATTTATGACGTTGCCCATTTCGACGTGTATTTTATGATGCAACCCAATGCTGAACGTTCCGTTATTCCGCCTTATTTACCGACAACTGCAACAAAATTTGATAACCTCCCTCCTACTGGAATTATGCCAGTTCCCCACTTCCGTTTACCAGCGGGTATGCCTTTGATGGGCGTACATTGGGCGAATCCTACTTCTACAGAATTGAACGTAGGTAAATTTACAGAAACTTTAATTATGGATTCCTGTGATGGGAAAATGACTTTTATTGAGCCAATGGTTTCGCTGGATTTGCTTTTGACGAAATCGAATGTTACCAAAAGTGTACCTACGCCCGCAAAATTTGCCAAAGCAGGATATTTCCCTATGAAATATAGCGTAAAACAAGTAAGCAATGATGCTGTTATTAGTCTGAATGAATTAATGTTAATGCAACAATTATTTAAATATTCATTTTATCTTAAAATGCCCTTAATATTAAATTTAAGGGCATTTTTTTATTTTCCATACTTTGGAAATATTAATAAGTAAGTAATATGTAATTTTTACTACATAGCTTTACAATACTTTATTTTTTCTCTACACAACCAACATTTTCTTGATACTTATTTCAATCCTTTTATCATAAATTCATTGCGTTTATGGTTTGTGATTCAGATATTTGATAAAAATCAACTTTAACTCTTTAATTCCCTTCTACTTATATGAATCGTAAATTTTACCTCTTAATTGGTTTTGCATTTTGCCTTATTACTGCCTTTACATTCACTCAAGATGGTGGCACACTTACTGAAAAAATTATTGCAAAACTCGAAAAATATCAACAAATTACTCCTCAGGAAAAAGTTTATTTACATTTTGATAAACCCTATTACATGGCAGGTGAAACGATGTGGTTCAAAGGGTATTTGTTCGATGGAGTTTCTCATAAAATAGATTCTGTTAGCCGAGTTATATATGTTGATTTGATTGATGAAACACAAGGCAAAATCATTTCAAGCCGTATTTTGAAATGTATTGGTTCTACTTTTGGGGACATTGCATTGCCCGATAGTCTGATAGAAGGCGTTTATCAAATTCGAGCTTATACTAATTATATGAGAAATTATTCGGAAGAATTTTATTTTCATCAAGAATTTAAAGTTTATCAAGGTTCCATAAAAAACCGTTTGACGAATACAAATGCCCAAAAATTGACCGAGGTTGCTGATGTTCAATTCTTTCCAGAAGGTGGTAATTCTGTGATTAATTTAGATTCAAGAATTGGTTTTAAAGCACTCAATATGGCAGGAAAAGGTGTTGATATTCAAGGATTTGTGTTGGATAATACCAAAGATACTGTCGTGGCTTTTCAGTCGGAACATCTGGGAATGGGCTTTTTTAATTATACCCCCGAAACTCAAAAAACCTACACTGCTTTTGTCAGACAGAATGATGGAAAATATCAAATTTTTTCTTTGCCAAATGCTTATGAACAAGGTTTTACGATGGCAGTCGATAATTTATCGAACAAAGAAAAAGTGAAAGTTTTTATCTCAAATAATTCGCCTAAACCTGCCGACAAAACATCAGAAATTATTATTGTAGCTCACCAAAGAGGACAAATTGTTTTTATGGCAAAAGGCAATGAAACCCAAAAATCTTTCGGTGTTTCTATCCCGAAAAGTAAAATTCTTTATGATGGCATCGTGCAAATCACTTTGATGAATGCCAAAGGAGAGCCGCTGTGTGAACGTTTAATTTTTAATGATCAAAATAAACAGCTCAACTTAAAAATCACACCTGATAAAACAAATTATAAAATCCGGGAAAAAGTTACGGTCGATTTGGAAGCCACTGATGCCGAAGGAAAACCCGTTGAAGGCAATTTCTCAATAGCTGTTACAGATGCAAGTCAGGTTTTGGCAGACCCTTATCAAGAAAATATATTAACTTATCTTTTATTGAGTTCCGATGTAAGTAACCTGTCGAATGCCGATTATTATTCAGCTTTGCGAGGAAACATTGAACAACCTGCTTATTATTTTGGTAAGGAAAATTTCAGTTCAAACCGACATTTGGATATACTGATGATGACTCAAGGCTGGCGAAGATTCATCTGGCGAAATTTGATGACCGACAAAGAACCTAAGTTAAATTATTTCTTGGAAACGGGTTTGGAGGTTTCGGGGACGGCACTAAGACCCAACGGAAAAATTGCTGATAAAGTTACCCTAACGTTAATGTTGAAGAACGATAAGCAAATCCCTCAATTTCAAATGGGAGTGACTGATTCAGTGGGACGATATTCTTTTTATGGCTTAGACTTTAATGATACTACAAAAGTTTTCGTACAAGGCGTGAAACAAGGCGGTGGGAAGAATTTAGAGGTAACAATTAATCCTCAAAAACCGTCTCCAAAAGTCAAAATAGTTAAAATACCTTATAATCCAATGGAATTTAATGCTAAAGATTTAGCTGATTTTCTGAAAAGAGCCAATGATGCCATTGAATTAGAAAAGAAATTAAAACTTAATAAAGACCAAATGTTACAGGAAGTAGTCGTAAAAGCAAAGAAATATGAAGCACCCGACCCCAGAACTATTTATGGGCAAGCCAGTAACTCTATTAAAGTCGATAATGTCCTCTGTGCGGGAGCAACCAGCGTCTTTCAAATGATTCAAGGAAGAGTTGCAGGCGTACAGGTATCCCCTAATGGACAAGGTGGTTATTCGGTACTGATTAGAGGAATAAGCAGTTTTACGGGAAGCAACGAACCTCTTTATTTAATGGACGGAATGCCAGTGGATGCAAGTGCTTTTGCTGCTATTAATCCCTGTGATGTGGATAAAATTGACATTTTGAAGGGAGCTGACGCCTCTATTTTTGGGTCGAGAGGTTCAGCGGGAGTTATTGCCATTTTAACAAAAAGAGGAGGAAATAATTACGATTATTCAAAAGACCCTGTGTCGGGTGTAAGTATCCAAAAACGGATGGGATACAATATTCCAAGAGAATTTTATGCTCCAAAATATGATGTTTCTATTCCTGACCATGTGCGTCCAGATTTTCGTTCAACGTTACACTGGCAACCTAACATCCGCACAGATGCACAAGGAAAAGCAACACTAACCTATTGGAATACAGATGCTAAGGCTACTATGAAAATCATTGCGGAGGGTGTTTCTAATCAAGGACTTGTGGGAGTTGGAAAATTTGAATACGGTGTGAAATAAGACAGAAAAGTTAAAATCAGAGAAGTTAAAGAATTGAATATTTCAATTTTCTTAACTTCTCTGATTTTTAATGTTAAAACGCCGTAACTTTGTAATAAAAATGCTCCGAATAATTCTCTTAACAATAGCCCTTGGATTACTGTTTTATGTAGCCCCAGAAATAGGACTTTCCCAATATGCACATCCTCAAAAATGGATGATATTAGCGTTCTTCTTTGCCGTTTCCTACCTTAATCATATTCTTATGCAATTTGGGTTTGCCAATAATAGAGACAACTTTGTTAAGTACTATTTAGGCAGCATAACATCACGAATGATATTGAGTTTAATTTTCATTGGAATATTTCTTTATTCAAACATACCCAATCCTTATATCTTCTTACTCAACTTTTTTGTACTCTATTTATGTTACACAGGTTTTGAAATATTCGGATTGTATCGTAACTTGCGACACTTTTCGTAGGGAATGATTTAGTTATTTTTGTAACTCTCTGATAATCAATACGAAGAAACAAAACCAGTTTAAGAATATAATTTATAATTAACCATATACTTCCCAGAAGCCGTGAACAAGAAAGTGTATTTTTCAAATTTTTTTGCTTTTTTATTTTTAATTTCAAGTAGTCTTTTCGCTCAAGAAAAGCATTCTGATTCTACTGCTACAAGTGCAATTGTTGAAGCAAAAACTGGGGAAGAAGATGCTCCCGAAAAAGGCGAAATGACTGAAGCCTTTAATCCAGGAAAGATGATGATGGAACATATTGCTGATGAACATGAGTGGCATTTTGCAACTTCTGGTCATACGCATTATTCGATTCCATTGCCTTGCATAGTTTGGAATAAAGGAGGATTAACGACTTTTTCTTCAAATCGTTTTAAGAACGAACATCACGAAGAAATACCTTACGAAGGGTTGAAATTGCAAGAAGGTAAAATTGTAGCAGAAGATGGTTCATTTGTCTTGGATTTATCTATCACGAAAAATGTTGCTTCACTATTAATCAGTTTTACTTTGTTGTTGATTATCTTCTTTATAGTTGCTAAATCATATAAAGAGCGAGTTGGAAAAGCCCCAAAAGGCTTGCAAGCCGCTTTTGAACCTCTCATTATTTTTATTAGAGACGAAGTTGCCAAAACAAATATTGGTGAAAAACACTATAGACGTTTTGTGCCATATCTATTGACTGTTTTCTTTTTTATCCTGTTCAATAATATGTTAGGGCTTCTCCCAGGCAGTGCCAATGTAACGGGAAATATTGCCATTACTTTAGTCTTAGCAATAATTTCATTTTTCGTAACAAATCTAAACGGAACAAAAACTTATTGGGGGCATATTTTTGCTATGCCAGGCGTTCCGAAATGGTTATTGATTTTGTTGACTCCAGTAGAAATTATTGGAGTATTTATGAAACCAATCTCATTGATGATTCGACTTTTTGCTAATATTACAGCGGGTCACTTAATTCTTTTGAGTTTGATAGCTTTGATTTTTATCTTCAAAAGTATTGGAGTAGCTTTTATCGCTGTGCCATTTTCAGTTTTTATGAACTTAATTGAGTTATTAGTAGCCTTCTTACAAGCCTATATTTTCACCGTTTTGACATCAACTTACATTGGAGCAGCCGTTGAAGAAGCTCATCATTAATATCGTATTTTCAAATTAATTAACAATAAATAATTACAATCATGTCAATGTTATTAGAAGTTTCTCAAGCATTAGGTCTTGCAGGTATGGGTGCTGGTTTAGCAGCAATCGGAG
>JACMRQ010000233.1 GCA_014376355.1 Arcicella sp.
AGCATATCACCCGTGCGAGTAACTTTTGGCGTAATTTTTATAGAATCCGTTACTACGATTTGATAATCAGGCTTATCGGCTTTTCCAGTTACATTCAATTTCAATTTTGAATTTTCATTTATCGTCAAATCATAAGTTCCACGAACATCTTTCACGTTCAAATCTGAAATAACATAACGCTTTCCTTTTACCCAGTTCTCATAAATTATGTTACCGTCTTTGAATAAATTATCTGACGTAATCAAGAAATTAGCCAACATTCCAGTTTTCAAAGAACCTACCAAATTATCAACTTTCATCATCGAAGCGGGCGTTGAAGTCAAAGCCGCCAACGCCACTTTTTCGTCCAAACCATTTTCAATCGCTTTTCTAAGATTAGCCATAAAATCTGCCTTCGATTTCAAATTAGAAGTCGTCAAGGCAAAATTGATACCTGCTTTCGATAAAATTCCCGCATTGGCAGGAGCCATTTCCCAGTGTTTCATATCGGTTAATAAGACAATTTTCTCATCAAAAGGATCTTCAACATCGGGCGTTACGGGGAAATTTAATGGTAAAATCAAATTAACGCCCGCTGCTTTCACTTCATCCAAACGTTGATATTCATCGCCCATTCCTTTGATAACGTATTGAATACCAAATTCTTTGCCTATTTTGTTAGCTCTCAAAACGCCCAATTTATCCGAAACCTCAAAGACTTGCGGAATGCCTTGATTATTATTGAAAGCATCCAAAGAAATATTGAATTCAGTTTTACCTTTTGCTTTTTTATACCAATCAACATCATAAAATGTTTGACGTAACAAAGCTACCGAACCCATCAAAGAATTTGGATAATCTTGGGTTGAAGTTCCTTTAGAAAACGAATAATGCGAAGAAACTCTGCTTTTCAACAACGCCTCTTGGTCTTTGCCATCGGTGAGGGCAACTAAGGCGGAGGTTCCACGCACGATACCATCTTGAATGTGGGTAACGGCCGAACCAAATCCAATTTTACGTAATTCTTCCGCAGCAGCGGTGTTAGTTGTAAAAACTTTTTCTGCTTCAATTTCTGGATTAATCGCTTGATTCCAATTATATGCTCCTTTTTTCTTAGAATCAGGTTGCGGTTCGCCTCTAAAACCACCCGTTCCTTGTCGAGTTGGTTCTGGAACACCATAATTAGAATAAGATTCTACAAAAGATGGATAAATTCTTTTACCCTTCAAATCCACAACCGTTGCACCCTGTGGGATGGCAATTCCTTTTCCAATGGCTTCAATAATTGAACCTCTGATAATGAGCGTTGCACCGTCAATGGTTGAATTGGCATCAGTTATTATAGTGGCATTAGTAAAAGCGTACAAATCAAGTCTTTCATCTTGAACTCCATTTTTCGGAAAAGTTTGCGTTTGGGAAAAAATGAGTGGACTCAACAGAAATACATTGAGTAGTGTGATAAACAGTTTTTTCATTGGTAATTGATTATTGGTTTGTTGAAATATTTTTTAAAAGTAAATGCTAAAAAGGTAATATCCAATTTGGTTTTGCAGTTTTCGATAATTTTACAGTAAAAAATGAGTAGAGAATACACCTTAAAAGCGGTAATTGTCAAAAACTACTTTTGGGTTTAACCAATATAATTTTATTAATATTTAAAGGTATTTTTCATGTAAACGTTTCCGTAAACGTTTACGGAAAAATATTCAATAAAAACCTTGAATAGTGATATTTTTTTAATATATCTTTATAGCATAATTAGTTTCAAATTTACTGAAGCAGAATTTCATAACCCATTTAAGATAATGACGATTAACCCAAAAAACATTGATGAAGTAAAAATGTGGAATGAGTTTAGAGGTGGTAATCACACAGCGTTTACGCAGATATATCAAAATTACATCAGTCTTTTATATAATTATAGTACCAGTATCACGCCCGACCGTGAGTTAATAAAAGACTGTTTACATGATTTATTTGTGGAATTGTGGAAAAATCATCGAAATTTAGGAGAAACAACTTCCATTCGTTATTATTTAATGGCTTCAATTAAACGAAAGTTGGTTCGTCATTTGGAAACTACTCAACGTCATTCGCAACATCATGAAGCATATTACCTTGAAAATCCTGATTATACGGGTTCACATGAACATCGTTTAGTTGCTTTTGAGGAAGAAAAATTATTAGCCGATAATTTGAATGAATCTTTTCGTTTTTTAACTAAAAGACAAAAGGAAGCGGTGTCTTTGAAGTTTTTTCAGGATATGGATACCGACCAAATATCTAACGCAATGAATATTAATCCTCAGTCAGTTTATAATCTAATTTTTGGGGCATTAAAAATATTGAAAGAACACATTTCTCCAGAAAAAATGACTTTTGCCTAACCATAGTTTAATATATTAAAAGCCTGATTGTAGAGACAATCAGGCTTTTTTTATGGATAAAATCTTGATTTTAAAAGAATTGATAGAGAATAACTCACATTTTCGAGTAGAAAAAAATCAATTGAAACTTTTAATCAAAAATACAATTTAAACTAAAAATATTACTAAAAGTGGCAAAATTAAATTTTCAAAAATATGAAGATTATCGTTCGGAAGAGTTTGCTACTGATATTTATTTCTCACAGTGGGTTCAAACGCCAGATAATTTAACGGTTTCATTTTTTTGGGAATCATTTTTAAAAAAGTATCCTGAAAAAGAATACGAAATTGAAATGGCACGGCACAAGATTTCGAATCCAGTGTATCAGTTTGAACATTTTTCCCAATATGATATTGATTCACTCTGGCATCAAATAAATATAACAATTACTACAAATTAATTTAATCTTAATCAAATAAATATGAGTATGAAATCTTTACTAAAATTCACAAGTAACATCAGCTGGGCAGTTTGCTTGATGCTTTCGATGATTACTTTAATAAGTTACGGGCAACAACAGACCGTAACTGGAAAAATCACTTCGGCTGAAGATGGGCAGGGAATACCAGGAGTGAGTGTGGCAGTAAAAGGAACAAACAAAGGGACAACAACCGATGTCATGGGTAGTTATAAAATTGCAGTTTCAGAGAAAGCCAAATTAACTTTTTCTGCCATTGGTTATATCGCTCAAGAAGTTGAAGTTGGAGTAAAAAGCGTTGTCAATATAAGTTTAGTTGCAGATATTCAATCGTTAGGCGAAGTTGTTGTTATTGGTTATGGTACTCAAAAGAAGAGCCAATTAACAGGAGCAATTTCTCAGGTTACTGCCAAGCAGATAAACGAAATGCCTATTACTAACCTTGGACAAGCTATGCAAGGGCGTGTTGCAGGCGTTGATGTATCGCAATCAGGAAGTAAGCCGGGTACTGTTCCAAAAATTTTAATTCGTGGTCGTCGTTCTTTTAATGCAGGTAACGATCCTCTTTATGTAGTTGATGGAATTCCATTGTCGGCTGGTTACGAAGATCTTAATCCAAGTGATGTTTCTTCAATGGAAGTATTAAAAGATGCAACTGCCACTGCTATTTATGGAGCAAGAGGAGCCAATGGGGTTGTTTTAATATCTACTAAAAGAGGAGCAACAAAAGGGAAAACTACGGTTTCTTATGATAACTATGTAGGCGTAACAAATGCATTGGATAAAATTAATTTGTTTTCTGGGGCAGAGTTTGCAGAATACATTCGTGAATCAAGACGAGGCGTTGTGTCTGGAAGTATTTATAAAGATGCAAACGGAAATCCTGTTCCTTCTGGAACAATTGATGCTTTTGCTGACTCAAAGTTATTTGAAGCAGTTGAATTAGATGGTATTTCAAAAGGACGTACTACTGATTATCAATCAATGATTTTACGTCAAGGATTTCAACAAAATCATTCATTGGGTGTACAAGGTGGAAATGATAAAACTCAGTTTTATATTTCAGGAAATTATTTTCAAGATAAAGGTATTTCTGAGGGCTTAGATTTTACAAGAACATCGCTTCGTGTAAATCTTGACCATAACATCAATCAAAATATTAAAATTGGACTTTCTTCTTATTTGATGCACAGTCTTAGAAATGGGGGGAGTTTAAATCCATACGGATTTACACTTACACAAAATCCATTAGGAAAGGCTTATGATGATAATGGTGTCATGATTTTTGCTCCAACAAATGATGCTCTTTTAACAAATCCATTGGCAGAGATTGTACCAGGTGCACAAATAGATGAAACCAAGAAATATCGTATTTTCAATAGTGTGTATGCTGAAATCAAAATTCTTGAAGGATTGAAATATCGGGTAAACTTCGGACCAGATTTTACGATACAACGAAATGGTCGTTTTGTAGGTGCTGCTACTAATGCTCGTAAAGGTGGGGATCCGCAAGCATCTACAAATAGTAGTTTTGGGTTCAACTGGACTTTAGAAAATATTCTTAGTTACAACAAAACTTTTAATAAAGTTCATAATCTTGGCATAACTGCTTTGCATTCGATTCAGAGAGATAATTTTGAAGGAAATAATATTTCAGTACAAGGTATTCCTGCGGAATCTCAATCATTTTATAGCGTTGGAAGTGCAAGTTCAGTTTTAGGCGTTGGTAGTTTCCTTAGTCAATGGACGATTAATTCTTACATGGCTCGTATTAATTATGACTACAATGATAAATATCTTTTAACGCTTACGCTACGTAGAGACGGGTCAAGTCGTTTTGGAGAAAATACAAAATATGGTAATTTCCCTGGTGTTGCTGTTGGGTGGAATATTTCTAATGAACCATTTATGAAAGGAATTACATCGATTGATTTGTTGAAAATACGTGCAAGTTATGGTTCAGTAGGTAATCAAGGAGTTGTGCCGTATCAAACACAAGGATTATTAAGTAGAACCATTTATGCTTGGAATGCAACGGGTGCTTTTGGATACCGTCCTTCAACGATTGGAAATCCTGATTTGAAATGGGAATCTTCTGCTACGGCAAATATTGGTTTAGATTTTAGTTTCTCTAAAGGTAGAGTACAAGGTTCACTTGAATTTTATCAAACTAATACCACAGATTTATTGCTTTCTGACCAATTACCAGGCTCAATTGGATTTGGTGCTGTGACTCGTAATGTAGGTGAAACTCGTAACCGTGGTATTGAATTAGGTTTAACAACGGTTAACCTTAATACTGCTGGTGGATTTAAGTGGACAACTGATTTTACATTCACTAAAAATACGGAAGCAATTATTTCTTTATATAACGGTGCCAAAGATGATTTAGGAAACAAATGGTTTATTGGACAGCCATTATCAGCTTATTTTGACTATAAAAAAGTAGGCATCTGGCAAACCAATGAAGCTGATTTGGCAAAGTCTTATGGAAGTAGAGTTGGACAAATTAAAGTACAAGATACTAATGGCGATGGCAAAATTAATGCAGATGACCGTGTACTTTTAGGTTCAGATATTCCAGATTTTAGTGCTGGAATTACTAACAGATTTACTTACAGAGGCTTTGATTTATCTTTCTTTTTCTTTGGAAGGTTCGGGCAAACAATTGTGAGTGGTTTCCACCAAAATAATAATGCTTTGGCTGGTCGTTACCAACAAATTAAAGTTGATTATTGGACTCCAAACAATCCAACTAACGAATTCCCACAACCTAATAAGGATCAAGAATTTCCAGTAAATAATACAGCTATTATTTATTACGATGGATCATTCATTAAATTACGTAACATAAACTTTGGTTATACTTTTGCTCCTACATTTGCCAAAAAATTAGGAATGGAGTCATTGCGTTTGTTTTCAAGTATTCAACAACCATTTATCTGGTCATCTTATCGTACTAAATACAATGGCGTTGACCCTGAAACTTCGGGTACAACCGTTAATAGTGACGTAACACCTGCTACAAGCATTGTTACTTTAGGCTTGAATGTAAAGTTTTAAGAGATAGAAAATTAGGGAAAAAAATCAAAATAATAATTTACGATAATGAAAAATATACACAAAAAATCATTAAAAATTTTCAGTTTGGTTGCCTTCATGATGGTAGGGCAATCTTGCCAAGATGTATTAAAAGAAACGGTAATTTCTAATATTGGTAATAATTATATCAATACAGCAAAGGGTTTTGAAGATGCTGTCAAAGCAGCGTATTCATCTTTAAGAAACTATTATGGAACCCAACAAGGTCTTACCGTGACTGAATACGGAACCGATTTATATGCAACGGGTGCCGATGGTGGTTATAAAGGTTTTCACTTTTATGATGCACAATTACAGCCAACGGTTGATTATCTTGCTATAATTTGGGATGAAACTTACCGAGGAATCAATACTTGTAATGCTGTTATAGAAAGAGCTCCAAAAGTTACAGGAGTGACAGATGCAGTGAAAAAACAAAGAATCGCAGAAGTTAAATTTTTGAGAGCTCACTATTACTTTCTCCTTTTCCAACAGTTCGGAGGGGTAGACTTGAGACTTACAGAAACATTAACTCCGACTAAAGTAACAAGCAGAGCCAGTGATGCAGATATGTATAAAGCTATTATTGCTGACTTAGAAGCTGCATTGCCCGACTTGGATAATAAAATTAGAGCCACAGAGTATGGGCGTGCTACTAAAGCTGCAGCTGAACATTTGTTATCAAAAGTGTATTTGACAAAAGGAAATTCATCAGTTAAAGCAACTGATGATTATGCAAAAGCAGAGTCTTATGCAGCAAGTGTTATTAAAAACTATGGTTTTAAATTATTGCCAGACTTTGCGAGCGTTTTTGCTCAAGGTGCAGGAGAAATTAATGATGAAGTAATTTTTGCAGTACAATATACTTCTGATCCTTTAACTGATGGTGGCGGAAATAATTTGCATTTACTTTTTGGTATGCAATACGATGTTCAAGCGGGTATGGTTCGTGATATTGTTAATGGAAGACCATTTAAGCGTTTGCGTCCCACTAAATATTGTTTAGAAACAGTTTTTGCTGACCGTGTAAATGATTCTCGTTATAAGGCAACATTTAAAGATACTTGGTTAAGTAATAATCCAGGAACGTTTACTAACGTATTCGATAATTCTAAAAAATCGGTAACTTTTAAATCGGGTGATACAACAATCTTTATTCCTGGTTATGAAATGTCATTGGCAGATAGAGCGAAAAAACCTTATCAAGTATTAGTGCCAAGTTTATACAATGAAGCTCTTTTTCCAACTTTACAGAAATTTTTAGATCCACTTCGCCCTGATAGAACTTATGAAGCTGGAAGCCGAGATTACTTATGTTTCCGATTAGCGGATACCTATTTAATGATAGCAGAAGCTCAATTATTACAAGGAAAAACGAAAGATGCTACCGAGTCTATAAATATGGTACGCCGTCGGGCTGCATTTGCAGGAAAATCAACAGCTATGGAAATTACGCAGGCTCAAATGAATATGGAAATGATTTTTGAAGAGCGTGGACGTGAATTAGCTGGTGAACAAACTCGTTGGATGGATTTAAAACGTTGGGGTAATTTGGTGGATAGAGTGCAGAAATATAATCCACAGGCAGCACCAAACGTAAAAGTAATTCACTTAGTACGTCCAATTCCACAAACACAAATTGACAGAACTGAAGGTGGTACGTCTGCTTTTCCTCAGAATCCTGGATATTAATCTTAATTGACAACTGATAATTAATAATTGACAATTAAAATTTAAGGGTTAGTAAATTCAATTATTTTGAATTTACTAACCCTTAAATTTTTTAAATTATCCATTATCAATTGTCAATTAGCTAAGCCTATCTTTGAAACTCTCATAGCCAAAAGACTTAATTAAATCGAAAGTATCATCTTCTCGCCAAATACCAATAGAAGGTAAATTAACGCCATTAAAAGTGGTAGTTTTTACCATTGTATAATGAATCATATCATCAAAAACGATTGAATCGCCAATTTCTAAAGGTTTATCAAAAGAATAATCTCCGTAAAAATCTCCTGCTAAACAAGTCATTCCTCCGAAACGATACGTAGGCTTCCCTTCAACAGGTTCTTGATAAGCTCCTAAAATGGTAGGTTTATAAGGCATTTCAAGCGTATCGGGCATGTGAGCAGCAAAACTTAAATCTAAAATTGCCACGTTTATTCCTTGAGAATCAATAATATCCAAAACCGTTGAAGTCAAATAACCAGTTCTCCAACCAACTGCCGAACCTGGCTCCATGATAATTTTTAGGTTCGGATAGCGAATTTTCAGAGCTTTCAATATTCCGATTAAATGCTCAACATCATAATCTGCTTTAGTAATTAAATGTCCTCCACCCAAGTTTAACCATTTTGCTTGTTTTAATAATTCTCCAAAACGTTCCTCAATGGCTTCTAACGTTCTTTCCAACGTATAAGAATTATTTTCACACAAAGTATGTGAATGTAAACCCTCAATGCCTTCTGGTAAAATATCACTAAGCTGATTTCGAGTAATTCCCAAACGAGAACCCGCAATACATGGATTATACATATCTGTCTCAACCTCAGAATATTGCGGGTTAATTCTTAGTCCACAACTCACTCCGACCGCCATCGCTCTATCCTTGAATTTATTGAACTGATTCAGAGAATTAAATGAAATATGATTAGAATAAGTCAATAATTCATCAAACTCTTTATCTAAATACGCAGGTGAATAGACGTGAGTTTTGGCTCCCATTTCTTCAAATCCTAATCGAGCTTCGTGTAGAGAACTTGCCGTTGAACCCGCTAAATATTGACGAACCATTGGAAAAGTAGAAAACATCGAAAATCCTTTTAAAGCACAAATAATTTCGATATCGGCCTGTTGTTGAACATACTTTAGAAGTTCTAAATTTTTACGTAATAAGCTGTCTTCCAAGACATAACATGGTGACGGGACTTTTGAAAAATCTATCATTAGATAATTTTTTAATTAAAATTGCCCGCATTTTTTGATACGGGCAATTGTCAATATAATTTTATGAAAGCTATAATAATCTTTTTATTCGTTCTACCCTTTCAACAGGAACATCCAAACTATCCGCAATTTGTTGAATCGTAAGAATCTTCACTAATAACTGTCTTTTTATGGAAGCATTTATGGTTTGTTCCACTCCACGTGCTTCACCTATTGCTTCACCACGTGCTTCAGCCTTATTCATACCTTGTACGTAACGGATGTCTGTTTCTAAGTCATATACGATTGGCATAATTGATGTCTGTTTAATTGTTTCTTCCCATTAATACTCATGTGGTAGTGTGCCATTCACAACTTCATGCCAAGGCAAACCATGAATATTCAACATCGCCATAAAAGGGTCAGGATTCATATCTTCGCAATTCCAAACGCCTGGTTTCATCCATTCGCCCGTAATCATCATCATTGCTCCTAACATTGCAGGGACTCCCGTTGTGTAGCTAACGCCTTGCGCTTGAACTTCTTTCCAACAATCTTGGTGTTTGCAGTTATTCCAAACGTAATAAGTTTTATCAACACCGTCTTTTATTCCTTTGATTTGACAACCAATGGATGTTTCTCCCGAATAATTTTCTCCTAAAGAACTTGGTTCTGGCAAAACTGCTTTCAAAAATTCCAAAGGCACAATATCCATTCCTTGAAATTTGATTGGTTTAATACTGGTCATCCCAACATTTTCCAGCACATTCAAATGTGTAATATATTGCTGTCCGAAGGTCATCCAGAATCTTGCACGCTTCAAGGTTGGAAAGTTTTTAACCAAAGATTCTAATTCTTCGTGATACAAAACGTAAGATTCTTTCGGGCCAATGCTTGGATAATCAATTGGTTTATGAATTGACATTGCTTCAATTTCTATCCACTCACCATTTTCCCAATATTTTCCTTTTTGTGTAATCTCCCGAATATTGATTTCTGGATTAAAGTTAGTTGCAAATGCTTTTCCATGGTCGCCCGCATTACAGTCAATAATATCCAAATAATGCATCTCATCAAAGTGATGTTTGTTGGCATAAGCTGTATAAACTTGGGTTACACCTGGGTCAAAACCACAACCTAAAAGTGCCATTAAACCAGCAGCTTTAAAACGCTCTTGATAGGCCCATTGCCACGAATATTCAAATTTAGCAACATCTTTAGGTTCATAATTTGCAGTATCCATATAATGAATTCCTGTCTCCAAACAAGCATCCATAATGGTTAAATCTTGGTAGGGAAGAGCCACATTGATAATCATAAATGGCTTAACTTTGTTGATTAATGCCACTAATTCAGGAACATTATCAGCATCAACTTGGGCTGTTTCAACCTTCGTTGGTAAACCAATTTTTGCACATTCATCTGCAATAGCATCACATTTACTTTTAGTACGGCTTGCTAACACCACTTCCGAAAACACTTCTGGATTCATCGCACATTTTTTCACGACTACGTTTCCAACCCCCCCTGCACCAATGATTAATACTTTCTTTGACATTTTATTATTTGTTTCAGTTAATAGTGCAAAACTACTTAAAATTCTTAATTATTTAAAGGTTTAGATTAACAAGAAACTATACTATTCCCAGACCTTTACTATTAATTTGTTTTCAAATGTTGTAAAATATCAATTTTATCATTTGTTATATCACGATTTTCTTTAATTGTTCAAATAATTCTCGTTGTTTATCCGTCAACTTATCGGGGATTGAAACTCGTATTTCGAGGTAAAAATCTCCATAAATATCTTTTCTATCATAAGTTGGCATTCCTTTTCCTTTTAAACGGATTGATTTGCCATTTTGTGTTCCTTCAATAATTTTAATTTTTACTTGACCCGATAAGGTATTAACGATAACTTCTCCACCCAAAACGGCGGTATATAAGTCAATGGTTTGAGTATTGAATAAATCATCTCCTTTTCGAATAAATTCAAGATGATTTTTGACTTTAATTCTAACAAATAAATCTCCTCTGTTATTAGCATTACTACCTTTTGCTCCTTTGTTTTTTATTCTTAATTGTTGGTCGTTATAAGACCCAGGTTTGGTTGTAATTCGTAATTTTTCTTCATCAACTTGAATCGTTCGGCTCGTTCCTTGATAGGCTTCTTCTAAGGTAATTTCCATTTCAGTTTCATAGTCTCCCCCTTTTCGGTTTTGAGTTCTACCATCACCTCTTGCCCCACCAGAGAAGAATTGTTCAAAGAAATCAGAAAAATCAGATTGGTTCCCATAAGAATCGTTCCCATCTGACTCGTACCGATATTGCCCGCCTGAATTACGACCTCTTTGGTTTCCATTCTGCTCATATTGTTGCCAATTTTCTCCTAACTCATCGTATTTTTTTCTTTTTTCTGGATTTCCCAATACCTCATTAGCTTCATTGGCAAGTTTAAATTGTTCTTCTGCCAATTTATTATCTGGGTTTTTATCGGGATGATGTTTCACCGCCAGAGTCCGATAGGCCTTCTTAATTTCATCCTGAGAGGCTTTTTTATCAACACCTAATATCTTATAATAGTCTTTATAATCCACGTTTTGTTAAATTTTAAATTACTTCATTTTCCAAATATGATCCTTTTTCAAAATCAGTAAAATTTTTCAAAGTAATTTTAGTGATTTGCTCAACAGCTTCATGAGTAAAAAAACCTTGATGAGGCGTTATTATGACGTTATGGAAGGTCATCAATCGTTCAAAAAGATCATCTTGAATAATACTTTCAGATAAATCTTTGAAGAACAAACCTTCTTCTTGTTCATAAACGTCAATTCCTAAATAGCCTAATTGCTTATTTTTTAAAGCAATGGCAGCGTGTTCAGTTTTAATCAGTCCGCCTCGACTAGTATTAATGAGCATTGCTCCTTTTTTCATTGTATCAAAGACGATACTATTGAAAAAATGGTGCGTTTTAGGTGTAAGTGGGCAATGCAAGGAAATAATATCCGACTCTTTTAAAACATCGTCAAAATGCTTGTATTCGATACCTTGTGCTTTTAATTCTTCGGATTCAATTAAATCATAAGCAATAACCTTACAGCCGAAACCTAACATTATTTTACAAAAAGCCACACCTATTTTTCCCGTTCCAATTACGCCTACTGTTTTCCCGAAAAGGTTAAAACCCATGAGATTTTCTAAAGAAAAATTGCCTTCCCTAACTCGATTATAAACTTTATGGGTTTTTCTATTCAAAGCCAAAATCAAAGCAACTGCGTGTTCCGCAACCGCTTGGGGCGAATAGGCAGGTACTCTTAGTATTTTAATACCTTCTTTTTGAGCAGTCTCTATGTCCACATGATTGAAACCAGCACTGCGTAAATCAATGAGTTTAACCCCAATTTTTGCTAACTTTTCAATGGCTTTTTTATCCATTTTATCGCCTACAAATATACAAACAGCTTCGAATCCTTTAGCTAAATCAGTTGTATCGGCGTTGAGTGAAGCCTCGAAATATATTAATTCATGTTGGCTATTAATATTGAATTTATCAAAATATTCTCGCTCGTAAGATTGAGTGCTGAAAATGGCCACTTTCATATTCTAATTTATTAAATACAAGAAATAATTTGGTTTTTAACAAAGATGAGGAGTAATTATGAGAAATTATTACACAATTTTTGAAAATACTTATATCATTCACATATTGACAATTTGGAATTCAAGTTGCCAACTCAGTTCAAACTAACTAACTATATGTTGGCCAGTGCATAAGCCACTTTTAACTATTTGTTTAGAACTAAAATAGTAGATGATTCTTTAAAATAATCACTTCCTGAACGTTAGAATTGGAAGATTTGCCTCCTCAACGAAATGTTCAGTTATACTTGTATTAAATATTTTACTCAGAAATGACTTTTCATGCACTGCCAATGCCAATACATCAGGTTTATGTGTTTTGATATAAGTTTCCAAGCCCTCAATAATATTTGCTCGATTCAAATTTGTAACCGTTACCTGCTCCTTATCGAACTCATTTTTCAATTGATGAATTGTACGTTCAACGTATTGTGCTGTATTCATTTCAAAATAATCATGAATATGAACAACGTGACAAACTGCACCAAAAGGTTTGGCGATTTTCATGATTCTATTGGTTGCAAAAATTTCATCTTCTTGAAAATCAGCAGCATACAGAATTTTTTGTGGATACTCGATGATGGTATTTTGAGGGATAATCCAAACAGGACATTCTGCTATTTTCATTATATTCTCAGCATTTGTTCCCATCCATTTATCCAAAATATTTGATGCTCCCTTCGTTCCCATTACAATAATATCCGCCTCAATTTTACGGGCAGTATCCAAAATTTTATCCGCAATATAACCGTATTCAATTCTTTGCTTAATTCGGTCTTCGGATAACCCTGTTCTTTTAATAAATTTCACCGTGAATTCACGTAAATTATTCGCTGCAATGCTTTTGTTTAGATTAATAAAATTCTCAATTTCACTCGGTAATTGATATTCCGAGATAGTTGGAATAGAATATACGTTTAACAAAACTACGTTGGCATTCATACCTTTAGCAATCATTCCAGCGTATTGAGATGCGTGGAGTGCATTGTTACTAAAATCAGTCGGAAATAGAATCGTTTTCATTTTTTCGTTTGTTAGAAGACCTAACAAATTTCCATTTATTATCAAATTCTACCCATGATATAGTATAGTTTTAAAAATGATTTTTATCAGTAAATAAAAAGTATGTAATCATTTATTTTTTGAAATTTTGATATTTTTTTTCGGAAAATTGAATAAAATAATTGAACCTCCAAAGATGTAAAGAAAAAAATAGTAAGTCATCGAGCGAAGATTACACGCATAGTCAGGAGTTGCGGGTTTTTGACAAAATTGCGTATTGCGGAATTATTTGGGTTAAAAAAAGACTGTTGACATAGAGGTTATCCTGGTAGATTTACCAATTTTTTCTCATTCAAAATTTTAATTTCACTACCGTTAATTTCAATTAAATTATTAGCTTTAAAGTCACTCAAAGTTCTGATTAATGATTCCGTTGCCGTGCCAACTACTGAGGCTAAATCATCTCTGGAAATTTTCATGGTAAAATTTTCCTGAGATTCATTTTTGTACTTTTTTGATAACATTATCAACGCATCTGCCGTTCTTTTTCGAATAGAATTATAAGCAATTTGCGTTAATTGCTTCTCTTTTTCTTGAATATCATTTGCTAACATTTTAATAAATTGGTTCGCAACTGATTGATTACGAGTGATTAACTCCAAAAAGTCATGTTTTGGAATGCCAATAATTTCACATTCTTCCAAAGCCTCTGATGAATCTTGATATTCGGTATTTTCAATAATTGAGATATGCCCAAAAAAATCGCTTGAATTGTATAATCCCGTGATGAATTCTTTTCCGTCCTGATTGGTTTGATAGGTTTTTACTTTACCTGATTTGAGAAAAAAGAATCGAATTGGCTCATCTCCCTCCGAATAAATGATTTGTTTCTTCTTGATAATTGATACTTTTCTATCAACTGACAATGAGTTTAAATCAACATGTTTTGTGGCTTTTTGATAAAAATCTTCGATGCTTTCTTGCGTATTTTTAAACGATTTTGAAAGATTTTCCACTTTTTTTAATCGACTTTCAATTGCCTTCAATAATTCAATTTCTTGAAAAGGTTTAGTTAAATAATCGTCTGCCCCCATGTCCATCCCTTTCCGAAGGTCGGAACGGTCAGTTTTTGCAGTTAAAAAAATAAAAGGAATATTTTGCAAATTAGGACTTTGACTGAAAATATGTAAGACACCGTAGCCGTCCAATACGGGCATCATAATGTCACAAACCACCAAATCAGGCATAGTTTTATTGGCAATTTCAACGCCAATTTTTCCGTTTTCAGCCGTTAAAACTTTGTAATTAGCGAGTTCTAATATTTCAGCCGTTGTTTCTCTGATGTCGTCACTGTCTTCGATTAAGAGGATTATTTTCATAGTCTTAAAGATTTATCGTTACTGTAAAAGTTGTGCCAACATTTAATTCGCTTTCCACCGAAACTTGTCCATTTAATAATTCAGCGTAACGAGCCACGATATGCAAACCAAGCCCCGTTCCTTGAATGTTTGTTACATTTGTTCCTCTGAAGAAACGATCAAAGAGATGTTTTTGGTCTTCTTTTGATATACCGATTCCAGTATCCGAAACTTTTAAAATAAACGTATCTTCTTGATTATCAATTAGTAAAGTAACGATTGAATTGTCATTAGAAAATTTTAGTGCGTTTGAACAAAGATTAATAATAATTTTTCGTAGTAATGATTTATCAAGATTTACCGATGAAGAACCTGTATGTTTATTTTCAACTTTTTGACCTTTTTTCATGATACTTGCCAAATCAGGCATACATTCTTTTAATAATTCTGGTATTTCAAAGCTAACCATCTTAGGTTCAACTCGCCCTTCTTCTAATTTTCCAACTGATAAAAATTCCTCTAAAATATCCGTTAAATTTCCGACTGCCGCTTTAATTCGTTGGGTATGGCGTTCACGTTTTGCCTGTTCTTCTGTTTTTTGATATTTTTCAATTAATGAAGCAGCCGATTGAATTGTTGTTAAGGGCGTACGAAATTCGTGAGAAGCCATCGATACAAAACGAGATTTCAATTCTCCCAATTCCTTTTCTTTGTCTAAAGCAATTTGCAACTCTTGTTTGGATTTTTCTAAACTTTTAAGCGTTTCAACCAAAGCATTTGTTCGATTTATTACTTCTTTTTCGAGATTTGCATTCAATTTTTCAATTTCTGATTTTTTATTGAGCAAATCATTTTCGGCATTTTTCTTAAAAGTTGTATCGTTGATAAAGGAAATATAGTAGGGTGTTTCTCCCGATTTGAAGTGACTTAAACTAATTTCTATTGGAAAAAGTGAACCATCTTTTCGTATTCCATGCAGGTCTAAACCTACGCCCATTGCCCTTGATTGTGGCTTATGATTATAGTTTTCATAGGTTTTTTTATGTCGTTCTTTCACAGTTTGAGGAATTAAAATATCAAGGTCACTACTTATCAATTCTCCATGTTCATACCCAAAAAGAACATCGGCAAAATGATTAGACAGTACAATTTTCCCTGCTTTGTTCACCATAATTATTCCAATGGCAGCGTGCATAAAAAGCGCTTCAAAACGGATTGCTTCGTCTCGGATAAGTTGCTCATTTTGTTTGCGAGTGGAGATATCGGTAATACGAATAAAATAGTGAGGAACTTTTTCGTGTTGGAACATGGAGATTTGTAAAATTCCCCAAAAATCAATTTTATAGATATTCTGAAAAAGAATTTCACCCGACCAAATTCGCTCTTTTTGGAGGTGTTTTTTAATTTCATCGTGTTGTAATTCAGTAAGTGTTTCCTTTCTAAATCCGTGAGGATATTTAATCACAAACTCTTCTAAATCAGCTACTTCCAGCATTCTTAATCCCACCTGGTTGATGTGAACAAACTGACCAATAACAGTATTGTAAACGCCAATAAAAGAAGGGGTATCTTCCAAGGCAGTTTTTAAAAGTGCTTCGCTAAATGGGAAATTCATGAAAAATGACAAATTATGTTTCATAAATATACGATAAATTTAATGGTTGTAAGCAGGTATTTTTTAGTAAAAATCGTTATTTTATGGTATAAGAATTGGATATTTCAGGAGAAATAGCCTGTTTTTTAAATGTTGGACGCATGAATATAAGATCCTAATTTAGACCTCTTATGATTAACTGTGCATGAGGTTGCCTCCTAAGCCTTATATTTAATAAGGTAAAAGCTTTTTTAATAATCCAAAAAGGATAAATTCAAAAATCAACCAATCGACTCAATTACACTTCTTCGTTTAACACGTAATTGTTTAAAGTGAGATGGTGAAAAACCAGTAATTTTTTTGAATTGATTTGATAAGTGGGCGACGCTACTATAATTCATTTTATAAGCAATTTCTGAAATTGTTAATTCGTTATAAGTAATCAATTCTTTTACTCTTTCTGCTTTATGAAGTAGGATAAAATGTTGAATATTAGTGCCTTGCATTTCTGAAAATAAATTTGAAAGGTAGGTGTAATCGTAATCTAATTTACGGCTCAAATAGTCCGAAAAGTTTACTTTAATCATATCGTCCGCAAAATGTACCATTTCAACAATTGTATTTTTTACTTTTTCTATCAAAATTGTTCTTTTGTCGTTCATCAATTCAAGTCCCATTTTGAGTAAAGTTTCTTTCAATTCCTCCCGTTGTTTTTTCGAAATATTTTCCATTATTTCAGCTTCGCCCAAATTTACCATAATGTAGTGTAAGTTGAGTTTATTCAACGCATCTTTCACGACTAATCTACAAGTATTACTGACCATGTTTTTAATGTAAAGTTTCATAATTTTCGTGTTTAATATGGATAATTCATAAATTAGAGGTTTAATTTTACTAACTTATTAACGGATTTTTTTCAATTCTGTTGCTATCTATATATCACTCTGAGGTACTTTTCCAATGTCAGAATTTGGAATGTTAATAAATTCCTCCAAAAATAGCATTTTCAATAAAGACAAAAACGACTGTATTCACTTAGTATGAAAATCCCGATTCCGCACGAAGGTAAAATACTGTATTACGTCTGTGGTTGGTCAAAAAACTTGCTGGTAATCAACAAACCCCCGGATAAATCGCTTACAGTCGCATGAGTGAAAGAATTGCAAAATTTCGCAAAAAAATGTCGTCTTACTCAAAATGTTCTACACTTACAGGGATGATTGTTATGACTTTAATCTATGTTTTAGATTTTGCAAATTTGCTCCTTGTGTGATTTTGCAATGCACACAATCTTTATCACATTTACACTTCTTTGGATCGTTTTTGGGGGGTAGTAATTGAGTTTTCATAGAAAAAAGGGTATTTTTTATGATTAATAAATGTTTAATTATTCTGTAAAATCGTTGTTGTTGGCGAGGCTTGTTACATTTTTGCACCTTTTTATTGGCTCAAGGGAACTCAAAGCCGATAAAAGTATTTTTTAATCCTAAGAAAATAATAATATCCACCAGCGATAATTATAAAATTATATTTCTACAAAATTGAAAGATTTCTGAGATAATTACTAAGAGAATAGTCAGGGAAGAGAGGGCAATTTATCAGTTCAAAGGCTGATGAAAATCATGTTTATTTTAAGAAAAATCTAAGAACTTTGTTTTACATATTTTAAATCTTAATGTTATGAAAACCATCCTTGTTCCAACTGATTTTAGTAAAAACTCCCTTCATGCTTCTGAATATGCAGGAATGTTGGCAAACCGAATGAATGCAAATGTGGTGTTTTTAAATACTTACTCGGTGCCAATGGCTTCTGATTATCCATATTCTTACAACATTGACAATTTTTTGATTGTGGGGAAAGAAACTGCTGAAGAGAACTTGCAAATTTTTACAAACGATTTTATAGAAAGAACAAAGTTTGATGCTAAAAGAATCGCCCAAATTGTTGAATACGGTTTCGTGGCAGATAAAGTTATTGATACTGCAAATACTATCAAAGCTGATTTTATTGTGATGGGAACAAAAGGAGCATCCAATATTTTGGATAAATGGCTCGGTACAACGTCCCAAAAAGTAACGAAAATGGCTGAATGCCCCGTTTGGATTATTCCTAATAAAGCTGACATTCACTTTCCAAGTAAAGTTTTATATGCGGCTGATTTAAAAGAAGATGAGATTGTGGCAACGCATAAAGTTTTGGAAATGATTAAACCATTGGATGCTTTGTGTAAAGTAGTCCATATTCACGATTACTTTGAAGATAATACTAACCGTGAAGTTCAAAAAAAGGTAAATAATTTGCAAAATGCTTTTGATAATGATGGTGATATTTCTTTTAAAAGTGTGAATGATGGTGACATAATTGATGGGTTAGAAAATTATATTAAATCATATAAACCCGATATTTTAGCTTTGAAAATACAACATAAATCATTTTGGAGTAAGATTTTTGATGCCAGTATTTCAAAGCATTTTTTGCAACACGCCAATTTACCGATGCTGACTTTTCGGAATTAGTACCGCACTAAAATAAGAGATTTTATTATATTTTGTATTTTTGTGGTATGAATTTATAAAAACATTTCACAGTAGTCCAAGAATTTTGAGTAAAAGGTAGCTGTTTAAACGAATTAAGCGATATTTTGATTATCGTTTTGCTTGGGACATTAGCGGATTGTATAAATTTTCCAGAAATTGAAGATTATGTCAAAGATAAATCGGTCTTCCTAATTGAAGAGTTAGGCTTACTGTTACTTTCAGGAATTCCTTCCGAAGATACACTAAGTGGTGTTGTACGATTTCTGAAATCCTCAGAATTAGAGAAAAGTTTACGTTCAGCATTTAAGGAAATATTTGAAACCGTTGGGCGTAAACACATTAGGATTGAAGGGAAGTAAATGATAGGAATCTTTTGGCAAAAAAATACGTAACTGTTCAAGTTGTAAGTGCTTCATTATCACAATAGAGTATAAGTTTTGGACAAGTAATAGGTAGACAAAAAATCTGATGTAAATTATATTCAAACATTTGCATGAACCATATAAATTGTTGCGCTTCACTGGCGAAATAGAGTGATTTGGGGAAATGAAAACTTGTTATCTTAGGATTATAGTGCTGAGCGAATTAGAATAGCGAAAAGACCAGAATTAGTTAAATATGACAATAAAATGTCTCAAAAAGAAGGTCTGGTTGCCTTAGCAAAACAACTCATCCAATATTTACTAAATAAGTTGTCTTCTTTAATTCCTTTGGAAGAGGATGAGTGAATAAAAAGTAGCTCTTTATCATTTTTAAATTCTGTAATCATACCAGCATGATTTATTGAAGAAGTTCCTCCTTTATTGGTGACAAAGAATACCCAATCACCCGCTCGAAGTTCATCGATGGGTATTTCTTTACCAACTTCCGATTGTTGCCATGAAATTCTTGGAATTTTAAAGCCATATTGTCCGTAAACGCAAAAAAGTAAACCAGAACAATCCATGCCATTACCATCAGTTCCACCTAAACGGTAGGGTACACCGGTATAGGAACGTGCCAAAGAAACCATTTCATTAATGGTTTTTGAATTGTAATTACGTTGATAAGATTTTGATGATAAGATTTTAATTGAAGATGAAGAATTATCATTTTCCCGACGACGAAAATGCCGACATGAATCCAAAAATGCAAGTAGTAAAAGAAGTATCATCACCCTTAACAGGGTATAGGAAGAGATTTCTTTCATTTAATTTTTATTAAGGACAATTAGTAAGTACAATCCAAAGATAAACGATTTTTTGTTGATAGGATTATATTTTACGAATTTTTTAGAATTCTTATCGTTACCAAAAGTTGTCCAACGTGGCGTTGAGTATGTTCGGCAGCATGAAACAATAATCCTAATTGATTGCTTGGAATTTGTTTTCTGCCAACACCTCTAAATTCTAAAAGAGTTTTTTCTTCTGTATTTTTTAATTGAGTAAGTGCTTTGTTGACTTGATTGTTGAAACGAGTAAGTAAACCTTTAACAGTCAAATATTGGGTACTATCCGATTCTAAAGCTAATTGTTCTAACTGGTCTTCATTCAATATTTGATTATTGGCATAAGTAAATATTCTATCCAATACGCCAGAAAGGTGCTGTAAATGAAATGCCACGGAAGCAACTCCACTGGGTCTCTCCCAAATTAATGCATCAGGGAAATCAATCATCATAAGATTTACTTCCTCACGAGCTTGGAGGATTGCATGAGCAATGGGTTGAAGTAATGGAATAAGTCCTGCTATGGGACCACGCATCCATACTTCAAGATTTTGGGTTGGTTTATTCATAGGTTAGAAGGAGTTTATTCTGCAAAAAAATATAAATGTTATCAAAAATATCATTCAATTTTAGATTCATCGTTTCAATCGAAATTTCATGGTTTTTGTGGCTGTAATTTATATTAATTTATAATATTGAATAATCTGTTTTCTGAAATAGTTTATAACTTTATCCAATTCACTCATAAATAATACTTCATGAAGTGAACATTTGGTATGTGGAACAAATTAGTCGTGCTGTCATTTTTATTTGACTGACTAATTTGTCCCAAACATTATTATTTAAAACTAGTTTTTGATTCTACAAAAAATTAGGTTATTTTTTGGTACGTTTCGCTCGATCATATTGTTTTGCCCATTTAGTATCACAACCCAATTCATAAGCTGCATGAAGAGGGAAATAAGGGTCTCTAAGCATTTCTCTCGCTAAAAGAACTAAATCTGCTTTACCCGAAGTAATAATCTCATTGGCTTGTTCTGGAGAAACTATCATACCAACGGCTCCTGTTTTTATTCCAGCTTTTTCTCGGATACTTTCCGCAAAAGGCACTTGATAACCAAAGCCAACAGGAATTGCTTCTGGGGGCGTAAGTCCACCTGAGGAACAATCAATCACATCAACTCCTCTATCTTTTAAGATTATTGATAGTCGAACCGAATCATCAATTGTCCAACCATTTTCAAGCCAATCAGACGCAGAAATTCTCACAAAAAGAGGAAGGTTTTCCGGAATAATCGTACGTACTTCATCAGTAATCTGCAATAAAAGTTTTATTCTATTTTCAAAACTACCTCCATATTCATCAGTCCTTTTGTTAAATAAAGGTGATAAGAATTCGTGAACCAAATAACCATGAGCTCCGTGAATTTCTATGACTTTAAATCCCGCTTCTAAAGCTCTTTTAGTCGCATTTTTAAAATCAGTAATTACTTGCTGAATACCTGCTAAGGTAATCACTGATGAGTATGATTGATTATCTTCAAGGAGAGTTTTACTTGGTGAAAAAACTTCCCAACCGCCATCTTCGGGTGTAACATAACTTCGACCGTTCCAAGGTTCTTGCGAACTCGCTTTGTAACCTGCATGAGCCAATTGAATGCCAGCAATTGAATTATTTTGATGAATAAAATCGGTTATTTTTTTTAAATGAACAATATGCTCATCTTTCCAAATACCCAAATCAGAGGGTGAAATCCGTCCTTCGGGTGATACAGCAGCAGCTTCTGTAAATATCAAAGCGGCTCCACCAACTGCACGACTGCCCAAATGGACAAAATGCCAATCATTTGAAAAACCATCTTCTGAGGAATATTGACACATTGGAGAAACTACTATACGATTTTTAAGGGTAATATCTCGTAAACTTAAAGGAGAAAATAAATTGGAATTCATAACTTATATAATTGTTTAATTTTTATTAGCAACAATCGAATTGCGAATTTAGTTTTGATTCACAATTTTTGTTCTATTGGCAGAAGTAATCAAAACGACAGCACTAATAATTATTCCACCTGCTAAAAGCATTAAGGGATGCAAATGCTCATTGGCAAAAGCGGCACCCAAAATCATAGCAACCAAGGGGTTTACATACGTATAAGTAGCCACGAGCGTAGGAGGTGCAACTTTTGATAACCAACTGAAAACCAAAAATCCAACTACTGAACCAAAGGTTAATAAATAAACAAAAGCTCCGATCGCTTTTGTGGTTATATTTTCAACTTGAAAGGTATCAAATTCACCAATTAAACCACTCAAAATTAAAGATAAACTTCCTCCAACCAACATTTGCATTCCTGCAATTTGTGAAGCGTGATAATTATTAATATTTGAATTTTTAACCATTACCACTCCTATATTCCAACCTAAAACAGCCAAGGAAAGAAAGAAAATTCCTACAAAATAATACTGTTCACTTCCTTTGAGAGCCAATGATTTTAAACTCATCAAAATACTAACCCCAACCACTCCTAAGAATGCTCCGATGATGACTTTTTGTTTTGGTTTTTCATTATTCCATACCCAAAGTAAAGCAATCAACATGACTGGTCCAGAGGCAGAAAATAAGGCTGAATAGCTCGACGGAATCCATTTGGCCGCATTTGTTGTAAGTCCATTGCCAATGGTAAGCATAAAAAAACCAGATACCGCCGTAGTTATTAACATCTGGCGACTTGGCTTTTGGTATTTTTTTGAAAGAATTGCGAAAGTAAAAAGAATCGACCCTGCAAAAAAGTTTCGTAAACCCGAAACCATAAAAGGAGGCACACTTTCAACGACAAAACGAATTCCAAGATAAGTAGAACCCCAAATTAAATAAAGGGTTATTAGCCCCGCCCAAATTTTTAATGGTTGATTTTGATTATTCATATATTTTAATTTTAGTGGGCAGTTAAGCGTAGGCAATAGAATATATCAATATTTCTAAAATAATTTATTGCCAAATGCCCACTAATGACTGTTTACTCAACAACTCAATCTATTCCCCAAATTAGTTTATCTATTACTTTTTCGTCAAAAAACTTTTGAGCAACCACACCAGCTTGTTTCAATAAAATATCCATTTTGGGATAATCATTTCCTAAAACTCTATAAGCTTCGTTCATTGCTTCTTCATCTTTCAAAAAAGCGATTTCTTGAAAGGCATTTTTCAGAGCCGTGATTTTTAAACCTTTATCTTTCAATTTACCTAATTCGGAAATCATCCAACTCAAAGCCAGAAAATGGCATTTTTCTAAAAGTAAATGGTGTTTTATAGTTGAGGAAACGGGCAAATTATTGAAAGGCGAAGAAACTATCTCTTCTATCAAATATTTTTTTAAATTTTTTAAATCGGCTTCGTTTTCGTGCAATTGAATTGCACCTTGAAAAGCCTGTGGATAAATACTTAACCATCTCAATTTTCGCCTTAATTCATGAACTTGAGTTTCTACATTTTTAAATTCAAAAGTGGTTTCACTAACAAATTCATTAATTTTTTTAATTTGTTTATGGTAATATTTTTCAATATTAGCAATTTCATCTTCTTGATTTTGCCATTTTGAGTTGGTCAAACCCTCGTTAATTTTTCTTAAAGTTTTGCCGTTAGTCCATCCTTTTTTTATTAGTAAATCATTAAAAAGTATAATCTTTTCTCTGGTTTTGCTTTCCAAATGATTTTTAACAGTCATAGGTATTTTAACATCGGCATGAAATTCTCTTAGAAAAGCAGCGTAATAATCAATTGCTCCTAAAACATCTTCAATTTCCTTAAAGCGTACATTTATTTCAGTAAAAAATGCTTTATCATGGAATTGAGAATACATTTTTGATAGACTTTCCAACATAAACATTGGGGTTCTTAAGTCGTGGAGAAACAACCATAAGGCAGGATTTTCTTGTGATTGAGCTTCTGATAGAAGAGCATTTACTTTATTTAATTGATAGTCGAATCTGGCTTTGCCTTGTTTCATTTTATTAAGTTTTTCATTGGTTTGTAAAAGTATGGAATAATTTAACAAACAAAAAACAGGCAACAGATGTTGGATTCTATTGCCTGTTTTCAAATGATTATCTCTATTTTATTTCTTCTTTTTCTTCGTATCTATCGCAGGCTGAGTTTTTTGAGCTTCCTCTACAGCTTTCATTTGCTTTGAAATATATTCCGAAAAACGTGACTTTTTGGCACCACCACCCGCTGCAATTTTCTTGCGATTATCATCCAAAATATTCTTAATTTTATCTTCATCCACAAATTTACGAATTCCAATTTGCTGACCAATCGTTACAATATTTGAGATAAAGTAATAGAAACTCATTCCTGCTGGTAAAGAATTCATAACAAACATAAAAATTACGGGCGTGATGTACGCCATTTTCTTCATGTCGATTGGTTGTCCTGTTTGGTCTGGTGTATTTTGATTATTATAATATCCGTAGGCAATACTTGAAACCGTCATTAATAAAGTAAATAAACTGACGTGGTTTCCGTATAAAGGAATCATAAACGGTAAAGTTGCAATAGAGTCAAACGTTGAAAGGTCATTTGCCCATAAAAACGATTGCTGACGAAGATTAATTAAATTGGGAAACAACATGAAAACTGCCATCAAAACAGGCATAGTTGCCACCACAGGCACACAACCACTCAAAGGACTTACGCCAACTTCGCCGTATAATTTCATTTGCGCTTGTTGTTGCTTCGCTGGATCGTCACCAATTTTTTCTTTTATAGCATTCAATTCAGGCTGTAGAATTCTCATTTTCGCCATACTTACATACGATTTATAAGTAAGTGGTAATAGGGCAAATTTGATAATTAAAACCAAAGCAATAATCAATAAACCGTAGTTAGAAAAAATCTTTTCCAACACATTAAACAAAGGCACAAAAACGTAGCGAGTGATTGGCAAAAAGATGTCATAACTCAACTTTACATTCTTGCCAAAACCTGGGGCAACATTTTTGATAATATTGTAATCATTTGGTCCAAAATACCACTGAAAATTTCCTTTTCCTGCTTTTATTCCCGCCAAATTCAAATCCATGTTTGCACGGAGCGTTTTGATATTTACCGAATCCTGTTCATTGGCAGTTCCTATAACTTCTGCTTTTAGAATTGGGTCGTTTTTAGTGATAAAACTTGACAAAAAGTATTTTTTCTTAAACGCTACCCATTTCAGCGGTTGGTCTAATTTTGCATCATTTGAACCAGTTGGAGATTCCGATAATTGGTCAAAATTCTCTCCATCATTAATCAAATAATTTACCGTTGCTTTACGGTTTTCAGTTAAGTCTTTCTCCGTTGGCCGAACATTCTCAACCCAATTCATTTTAACAGATTCATTTTTAAGAATACCATCTAAACCTGTCAATTTTAAATCATTGTCCAATAAAAAACCTGCACCAGCTAAAGTGTAAGTTTGCTCAACTGACTGACCATTAGCTAATTGTATCTTGAAAACTACTTTTTCTGATTTTCCATCTGCAACCATTCCTCCGACTGAATTGGTATTGAAATACAATTTATTCAAATCAACATTTCCTTTAGTTGTCGGTAAATCAAGTGAAATTTTATCGAAATCTTGATCAAAAATTATTAACGGTTCTTTTTTGTTTGTTGCAAAAGAATGATAGGTTTCATAATTTTTTAATAAAACCTGTTTCACTCGTCCACCCTGTGAGGTGAAAGTGATTTTAATGTCTTTATTTTCCAAAACTACATCCTTGCTGGTTCCTACAGCAGCCGATGCAAAATCTCCAGCAGCAGTTTTTGCGGTATTAGAATCAAGTGTGATAACTCTTTGAGGGGTGACAGTGGCTTGGGTTGTTTTGGGTTTTTGTTGTGATTTCTCTGGGTCAATCTTTGGGGCAAAGAAAAATTGATAACCAAGCAACATTGCCATTATCAATACTAAACCCGTGATTTGATTTTTATCCATCATTATTTCTCGTACATTTTTGAGTTTATCGCTCGCTTTTAAATTAATTTTCTATTAGTTTTCATCTAAGATGCAAAATTACTAAGACTTATCCGTATTTGGTAATGGATTAAAGTTAATTGTGATTAATGGTTGAATTGCTTCGTATTTTGGATACTTAAAAATTAAAAAGAGAACTCTACTAATAGAGTTCTCTTTTAACAATAAATCTATTTGAAACGATTAGAAGCGAATTTGCAAATTAGCATTAAACATAGTTCCTAACTGACTAAACTGTGAACCATTATAGCCAAGAATATCGTAACGACCGCTAAATCCTAAGAAACCCCTCAATAAAGCTTTTTTCTCGGGAGTATTAATGGCTGATTCACCTTTTGAATTCAAAGCAATTAAATCCCACATTGGCAATACATTCAATAAATTATTCACATTTGCCGTGAAAGAAACATTTTTACTGAAATTATACCCAACGCTTAAATCAGAAACAATAGCAGGTTTAAATTCAGCCTTAATATTTTCCATATCATCTCCACCATTATCCAAATCTTGGAAAGATGTTGAACCAAATAAAGTATTCGCTAAATTAAAATTCCATTTATTAAGTGCATAGTTCAATGATAAAATAGATTTATATCTTGGACGGCTATTTGTCAACAATGATCTAATTTGCGTATTTAAAATACTTGAACCTGCATCCGCAATGGCTTTTGGTACGGTTGGATTTCCAATAATTGAGTTATCCAATACAAAATTTCCCGCCAAACTTATGCCTAATTTACCCTTACCTAATTCAACGTTTCTGTATGAAATAACGTAATCAATACCTGAATTTACGGTTTCAATACCATTAATAAAGAACTGAACACTGGCTAAATCAAAATTATTAACTCCGACAGAAGTTCCCTTCAAGATTCTACCTAAATCTGTTGTTGGTATTGCTAATCTTTTATCGTCTGTATTGATTGAAGAACTGTAAACGATTCTATCTGTAACTCTGATGTTGTAGTAATCCACCGTAACGCTAAGATTCTTGGTTGGATTGAAGCCTAATCCGAAAGAAATATTTGTTGATAGTTCAGGCTTTAAATTAGGAATTCCCAAGGCACGTGCTTGTGCAGAACGATTGTTAAATAAACCTGATAATTGGATTGTACCACCCGCAAAAGCCGCTTGAACTGATTGTGCATAAATTTGGTGCAAGGTTGGAGCTCTAAATCCAGTTGATACTGAACCTCTCAAAACTACTTTATCATCCGCTAATTTATAACGAGAAGATATTTTCCATACATTTTTCGAACCAAAATCACTGTAATTTTCAGTCCTAACCGTTCCGTTGATTAAGAAATTTTTTGAAATATCATAGCTTACATCAAAATAAGCTCCAAGGTTAAAACGCTTATTTACCCCTGCATTCAATTTATTGATACCTGGGAATGAATTTGACCCTTCTTGATTGAACGAAGCATCATCACCCGCAACAATTGTGTATGCTTCTGTGCGTGCTTCTACTCCGAAAGCAATGCCAATTTTATCGGTTACAGCCTTAGAAATATCAATATTTCCTACCAGATGACTAAATTCATATCCACCTGGCTTGAAACGAGTTGGACTTGATTTTCCTAAAGAACGGTTTACCGTATTATCAACGGTATAACTTTGCGTATTTCCACCAATCGTTAAACTTCCATCGTGTTTCCAACCATTAGTTTCTCCTTTTAAGCCTAACGTTGCATTATAATCGAGTAATTCACCTTCAAAAGTTGGCACATAACCGATATAGCCTTTGTATAAATCAACTTTATCTTCCGTTGGGAATGCTAAAGTTGCGGCTGTAAGATAGTTTTTACCACCATTGTCCGTCACACTATGCAATAAGCCACGATCTTGTCTCCAGTAAGGTGTGCGATAGTTAGCAAAACTTGAAACTCTTTTAACAACCATTGCTCCGTTACCATAAAATTCGTTGTCGTTACCAATAGGAACTCCAAAGTTTATTAAGAATTTACCTGCCGTTGTTTCAGCAGTTCCATTAATATTTCCACCCGTTGGATAATCTTTTAAATAGTTGGTAATTAGGGCATCCTGTCCAGGACTACCACCGAAAGTAGCAATTTCAGTGGGAACGTGGATTATTCCCGAACGAACCGCCGAATTTTGTTGAGAAAAATCAACGGTATAATTGATAAAACCTTTACTACCAAAGTTTCCTCCGCCGTTTAAAGCTAAACCATACATACCTCCGTCACCCTTTGAAGTAACTCCAGTATTGAAGTTCAACGAAGTATATTCGTATCTATCCTTCAAGATAATATTCATTACTCCCGCAATTGCATCAGAACCATATTGGGCGGATGCACCATCACGCAAGATTTCAACTCGTTTGATGGCTTGTTGTGGAATAGCTGAAATATCAACCCCAGTTTCTCCACGACCTGGCGAGAATTGAACGTACAATAAAGAACTCAAGTTTTTGCGTTTCCCGTTAATCAAAACTAACGTTCTACTTGGCCCCATATTACGAATTTCCCAAGGGTCTAAAAGTGTTGTAGCATCATTCACTGGAGTATTTACAGTATTGAAAGATGGAACGGTGTATTGAAGTGCTTTATCAAATGTTGTTTGACCAGTCATTTTTAAATCACTTGCTCCAATAATGTCAATCGGTACGGCAGCATCGGTAACAGTACGCTGAACGTTACGGCTACCCGTGGAAACAACAACTTCGCTCAATTCAGTATTTGATGCAAATAACTGAACATTAACAGAATTTGAAGCACCAACTGCTTGGGTATTGGTTGAGTATCCAATGAATGAAAATACTAATTTACTTCCAGAAGCGACAGAGATTTTGTACATTCCATTGACATCGGTAACTGTGCCAGTATTCGTACCTTGAACAGTAATGTTCACTCCTGGCAGACCAGCATTACTGGCACCATCGGAAACTTTACCAGTACGTTCTTGGGCAAGTAAGTTACCCGCAACCCCGAGCATAATCAGGGCAAATGAGAAAATTTTTTTCATGATAATTTTAAAAAATGGTTAATAACTTTAAAATAACTATACTCACATTTAACAATATTTGTTTGAGGTAATTAGTAATTTTTACCAAATATTATTTTGAACGATGAATCATTTAGCAATGATTCTCTTGCAAATGAAGGTTAAAAAGTGATATTCACAAAATAATAATCTGCTTATTTACCATAGCTAAGATAAAAATGAGTATAACTAACCAAAAAATACTTTCAGATGATTGAATTATTGCAAAAAAAAGAGACAAAGCTATTGCCTTGTCTCTTCAATATATTATCAAAAAATATTATTTAACTCCTTTCATTAAAGGAATGGCATTTTTCAAAACAGCTTTTACAAAATGAATAAATAAAGGAGCTGGATTTATAACCGTTGATTTATATTCAGGATGAAACTGCACACCAATGAAAAATGGATGGTCTTTCAGCTCAACAATTTCGACTAATCCCGATTCTGGATTAACACCCGTTGCAACCAATCCTGCATTTTTAAATTGCTCTAAATAAGCATTATTAAACTCGTAGCGATGACGATGACGTTCTTGAATGTTCAATTTTCCGTAAACATGGTGAGCCAATGAACCTTTTTCTACTTTACAAGCATAAGCTCCCAAACGCATTGTTCCACCTTTATTAGTTACCGTTTTCTGTTCTTCCATCAAATCAATTACTGGATTGGTAGTTTCTGGATTCATTTCTGATGAATGAGCATCCGATAAACCAAGCACGTTACGAGCATATTCAATCACAGCACATTGCATTCCTAAACAGATTCCAAAGAAAGGTATTTTTTTCTCACGGGCATATTTTACCGCATTAATTTTACCCTCAATACCTCTTTCACCAAAACCTGGTGCAACCAAAATTCCATCCAAATTTTCTAATTTCTTTTCGTATCCAACTTCAACCAATTGTTCGGATGAAATCCATGTTACATTCACTTTAGTTTCATTTACCGCTCCCGCATGAATCAATCCTTCGGCAATTGATTTATAAGAATCTTTCAATTCAACGTATTTTCCAACCAAACCAATAGTTACTTGTTCAGTTGGATTTTTGAGTTTACCCAAGAAATTTTTCCAACTTTCAAGGTCAGCGTCTTTATCATTGTAGATATCTAATTTATACAAAGCACGTTGGTCGAGTTTTTCCTTGCGCATCAACAAAGGAACGTCATAAATCGTCTCAGCATCAATTGATTCTATAACATCGTTAGTGGAAACGTTACAAAATAATGCAATCTTACGACGCATTTCAATGGGAATAGTATGTTCCGTGCGACAAACAATAATATCAGGTTGAACGCCCAATTGTGACAAGGCACGAACTGAATGTTGCGTTGGTTTTGTTTTTAATTCACCCGCCGAAGCTAAATAAGGCACGAGTGTCAGGTGAATAAAAAGCGTGTTTTTTTCGCCTAAATCCCACTTTAATTGACGAGCAGCTTCGATAAAAGGTAATGATTCAATATCTCCAACACAGCCACCAATTTCTGTAATTACAATATCATACAATCCTGTTTCGCCCAAAATCAGAATATTTCGTTTGATTTCGTCCGTAATATGAGGAATAACTTGAACGGTTTTTCCCAAATAATCACCTTTACGTTCTCTGGTTATGACATTATTGTAAACTCTTCCCGTTGTAATATTATTTGCCTGAGAAGTTGGAACACCCAAGAAACGTTCGTAATGACCAAGGTCAAGGTCAGTCTCTGCTCCGTCATTTGTAACGTAGCATTCCCCATGTTCATAAGGATTAAGTGTGCCTGGGTCAATATTAATGTAAGGATCGAATTTTTGAATAGTTACTGATAATCCTCTGGCTTGTAGTAATTTAGCTAACGAAGAAGCTACAATTCCTTTGCCTAATGATGATGTTACACCGCCTGTAACGAATATATATTTTGCGGTTTTAGGTTGACCTTTACCTGACATGATAATATTATTTTAAAAATTCGTAAGTCTTTAAACCGTAGGTCGTAAGCAGGATACAAAAGAATTTTCCAATTACTTTTGGGAAGTAATTTTCTAATTACGTTACATTACGATTGATACTTGTATGAAAAGAAACTTAGGAGGAGGATAAATCCGCAACCTGTTGTTACGGGATACAAAGTTAGGACAATTTTATAGACTTAAAGACTAAATGTTTTATGATTTTGTAAGAAAATTGGTAATTGTATGAAAGTTAGCGGTTTACAAGATTGGAAAATGAACAAGATTTTGCGTTTAGCATGAGTACTTATTGATAGCATGAGTTTAAATCATGCCATCAATAACCCAATTTTCTTACCTAACCTCTACAACTTCTTCTCCTTCCAAATAAAGCAAAATTCCCTCTACATTTTGATGTCCCATGGCCCGATAAATATTCATATATTGTCGCACTTGTATTTTGTGCGAATCAGATTTTGAACCCGTTTTGTAATCCAAAATTACGATTCGGTCTTTCAACCTCACAACTCTGTCGGGACGAAGCGGATTTCCTGTGGGCATCAAAATTTCTCGTTCATTTTTAACGAAATCTTGATGAACTGAAAAAAGCGGTTTGATTCTTTCTAAATTAATGATTTTAATGATATTTGCTCGTAAATCTTCTAATTCGCTTTCCATAATTAAGCCCTCTCTAACGGATTCTTCTAAGGCAAAATCAACGTCATAAATCGTTTTAATTTTAGCAAAAGTATTGTGGATTTTATTGCCGTAATCACGACTTTTCTCAAAGGTTTCAAGGTCAAAAAGGCGTTCAGCAGACTGTCTTAATTTTATCGTATTACTCTTTTCAGAACTTTCAATTGCCTGTATTTCAATTACTTGCAAATCTTTCTCAACCTCAAATTTTATTTTTTTATTTTCTCCCTGACTCACAATTTTAATAAATTTGTCTCCTTTCTCAATTTCAGGACATTCAGCATATTGATATAATTGATACCCAACGGTTTTATCAAATCTGAAAACATCTTTTTTAACGATTAAATATAATCGGTCGGTTGGGCGAGTCAGGGCAACGTATAACATATTAAGACTTTCTAAAAACGTTTTTTCCTTTTCTGCATGGTATTGAGGGGCAATTAACGTCTCCGCTAATTTGTTGGTAATTCGCAAAGGTGTTGTTTTTAAAGATGCTGTCAAGTTGGCTTCCAGTTCAACCTCTGACGGTAACTCTGCCCAAATCTCAGAGTACAAACTTGTGTCCATCGACCAATGACAATAGGGAATTATCACAACTGGATATTCTAATCCCTTTGCCTTGTGTATGGATGTTACCGTCACCGCATTCTGACCATCAGGTGTGGAGATGGATAGAACGTTTTTTTTATATTCCCAAAATTGCAAGAAATCGGTAAGGTGGGTACTTTTCTTTGTCTGAAATTCAAGGACAACATCTAAGAATCTGAATAAAAAATCTAAGTCCTTGTAATGCTCAAAAAGATGAAAAGTGTTGATAATTTTCTCGGCCACCTCATATAAAGCCATCTGTTGCAAACGAAAGGAATGCAAATAATAACCTTGCTTTTCAATTAACTGATAAAATTGATTAACATCCTTATTTTCAATGGATTGCTTGATAATTTGATTGTCGTTGGTGTCAGGAATTCGCTGTAATACTACTCGATAAAATAGATAAATTGCCTCATATTTTGATAAGATATTTTCTGGATTTTGAATTACCTTCATTAATGCCATGGTGAGATTGACAGCCTCGGAGAAATTCAAATTTAATGAATCAGAAGAAATGACTTGAATATTTGCATCTTTCAAAGAATTGGCAATAATTCTGGCGTGTTGATTTTTGCGACAAAGAACGGCAATGTCCTTGTAGGAATAACCTGCCGAAAGGCTTTCTTCGATGATTTCAAGGGTTCTATTTAACATCAATTCATCTTCGCCTTCGCCCGTCAGAAAATCAATTTCCACATGTCCACCTGATTTTGAGTTTTCGGGAATTTGTTGAGCAAAAAACTCATCATAAACCTTTGGTAAAATCGGTGCAATTGCCTCATTATTATCAGATTCTTTGATAAACTGAAAAAGATTGTTATTGAATTTTATAATCTCCTTGGCACTTCGATAATTGATTGTGAGATTTTCGGGTTTCAAATAGGGACGAATACTGGCATAGCGTTCTAACAAAAAGTCATTTTTTTCGTGACCTACTACCAAAGCCTTTAAATTCTCCTTGTGTAGATGAACAATCAATTCCATTTCGCCGCCTCTGAAACGATAAATGGATTGTTTGGCATCGCCAACTGCCAAATTAAAATGTCCATTTGCTAAGGAATTTTCTACTAAAGGCAGAAAATTATGCCATTGTAAAGTTGAAGTATCTTGAAATTCGTCAATGAGAATGTGGTTAAATTTTTCCCCCAAACGCTCATACACAAATGGAATTGGCTCAGTCATCACAATTTCAAAGATTTTACGGTTAAATTCCGAAATATGAATCTGTCCCGTATCATTCTGAATATCAGCAATTTCCTTTTTTAATTGACTCAATAAAGCCAGCTTTTTAAGTTGTTTTGATATTTCTTTA
>JACMRQ010000234.1 GCA_014376355.1 Arcicella sp.
AAAATTCAAATACAGAGTTGGGCAAAATGTTAAATACATTGGTGAAGACAGAATAATGGTAGGTAAAATTTATATTATTCAAAATCGGGAAGTGAACAAAAGAATGTTCAAAAAAGATGAGAATGTTTACAAATTGAGCCAGTTAGATAAACCCAACCTTTTAATTAAAGTAACCGAGCAGGTTTTGAAAGCCATTATTGCCAATCCCGAAGGCAAAAAGTTCATTACCAAAATTGACGAAAGAGCCAAGCAGATTCAAAAAGCCAGTGGCGTATTGAAAACTGAAAGAGTCACATTTTATAATATTTCTCGCTCAAAAGCCAAAGAACAAGCATTTCAAGAACTTAAAAAATAGGTATGAAACAGGTAACAAAAACCCTTCTCATCATTATCTCGGTGGTATTAATTGCCTTTGGTAGTTGGTATTTTATCAGTCAATCTTCCAAAAAAGCAGACCTTTCTTCGGATAATTATACAGCTGATGAAAAGTTGATTGCTGAAGTTAGAGCCAGAGTTTGGCAATTTGATAAAAGCGTTCAAACGCAAATTGCTCAGGGTATTGAGGGTAGTCCAGACATAATCACTTTTATCGGAGGTTCGTTTCCGATGACAAAAATTGTGGAGAAAAGAACGGATAAAATAAAACCTACCAAGTTTGATGCCGCTGAACGTGCCAATAACAAAGCCTTAATTCAAAAATTGATAAGTACTTACGGTAATTTGGTCAAACAGGCATCACAACGTTTTTCGATTCCAGAATTGTATATCTACGTGGTAATGGCGGTTGAAAATACGGAAGGTAAAGTAAACTATGTAAGTCCAGGAGGCTATGTGGGATTAATGCAAATTGATACAAGTTCCGCAGCTGATACTTTAACGACCCAAAAGAAACGCAAATTATTAACGGTTAGTGATTTGCAGTTTTTTCAAAAACGGTTTGGAACTTCTGTTTTTAGTGCATCAAATCAAGTAACCAATACCGCTTTGAAAGATGCTGAAACTAACATAAATGCTGGAGCCTTACATCTCTCGGAAATGATAGTGGATAATCATTTCGATTTAGTCAAGGATATTCATAAGATTTTCTTTTCCTACAATCGGGGGAAAAATAGACTGGACAATGACGGAACAAAGAACTTAGGAATTGATGCACTTATCAATCGGTATTTGGGTACAGTTCACACCGTTGGTGCGGAATATGTCATCCGTGCTTTAGGTCCAAACGGAGCCGCTGATATTTTAGCAAACGACTTGGGGATACTTTCATAGGGAAATAGGTTTGTGGCTTTTCCTTTTCCCTTAATCCCTTAACCCGTTGAAAGATGTATGTACTTTTTGAGAAATTCAACAACATTGATACGTATTTGATGTCGAGATTAATGGTTTTTGCCGTGAAAGGTCAGTGGGTTCATTGCGAAATCGTTTTCAGCGAAGCCAATAATGTTAGAGCATCGGCATGGGATACACACGGTATGGAGTTCCGTGAATGGGCGGCTCTGAAAAATCCAGATTATTTTGAGTTATATCCAATCCCTTCAGAAAATTGGCAAGCTGCTTTTCAGTATTGCAAATATCATGAAGGACGGGAGTATGACAGAGCTGGTGTGATTGGAATGATGTATGGTTTGGGCAGTTTTAATTCGGAAAAGAAGTTTTGTTCTGAATTATGCTATGAAGTTGTCAAAGATTTTACCAGAATATCCGTACCCGAAATTAAGCCATCATTAGTTTCGCCACTTTCTTTAAGAAGAATACTCATAAATCAAGGAATTCAACCAGTGCCGATATCGACACTTAACCAGTATTGAAATGACAGTAGGACAGTTTATTTATCTGAAAACAGGCACAGAGTATGCTGAAGTTTATGACATGCCAACCATTCAAGGAACTCCTTTAGGTTTCAATGCTGGCTACGTTGGGAAAATTACCAAGTTAAATGTGACAGGATTGGGTGAATCTCAAACCTATACTGAACTGGAAGACAAGTACGGAACAAAGCAATATTTTAGTAATAGGGATGCTGCTTTATTTGATTTTACCAATGTAAGTCCCGAAGGAGTTGCTAATACTGGCGGAAACACAGGAAACACAGGTGGAACATCTGGTGGAAATGGCGGTACAACCTTGGATAAAATCGGCAGTATTTTCTCAGGGTTATTGGGGATTTTCGGGAAATCAAAAACGCCCAGTATAACGCCTCCAACAACTACAGACCCAGCAACGAAAGACCCAGCGGTTAAAAGCCCAACGCCTGCCAATAATGACAACCCAACGGGTATCGCAGCGTGGGTAAAAAAGAATGTAGTGTTGGTAATTATTGGTGTAATAGTTCTTATGGGAGGAATTATCTGGGCAATCGTGGCTTCGGTGAAAGCTGATAAAAAAGATAAGGAGTTTCAGCAAAAACAATGGGAAAATAAAACAAACGGTCAATTACGCCAATTTGGCATGGCTGAATAAATAGTATGAATCCAGTCCGAAAAATAGCGATACTCGACACAACGGGAAATTTTAAGTATGAAAGGTTAATCCAAATTGCGGATGCCATTCAGATTCAATTGAACCGAGATGTGCAACCAGTTTGGTTTGTCGGTGCGACGGTAAAAGCCTTCCGAACGGAGGTTGAAATTCCAATTGATTGGTGGGTTTGTAATATCGTCACTGATATTACGGAAGGAGCAAATCTTAACGGTATTCATTGGTACACGGGCGATGGTGAAAACCGAAGACCTTATTCCAAAGCCAAATACAAAGTTTTCTCAGCAAATTTACAATGGTTTGAAGCTGATTTAACCAAGGTGATTTCCGAAGAAATAATCGAAAAATGTATTGACCCTTTCGGAGAACTGAAATTTAAAGGAGCAAACCCCGACCCCAATTCGCAAGATGGACAGGACGTTGAATTTTTGGTAGAACTTGGTGACCCAGTACAAGCCTTACAAAATGGATATTATATCAATGATGTATTTGTAACCAACTTCATTTTTCAGTCCTATTTCTATCTGACAAAACAAGAAGGCATAAAATATGATTTTCTCGGACAATTCACCGAACCAAAACAATTAGGCGAAGGTGGGTATCAAATCTATCAACGAGCTGGCGAGTGGTATCAAGCTTGGAAAATTAATGGTATTAAATACTTTGTAAAACAAGGTGTACCCATTACGCCAAGTATTAGCAATGCTCCAAAAGACAATACTTTAACCATTATCTTTTCAATTTTAGGTTTGTTATTGGTGAGTGTCTTTTTCATTCCAAAATTATTTAAAAAATCTTAAAATCGTTCAATAACGATACCGATAAATGACAACTTTTCAAAAAGGCAATAAGATTTATGTATTGAGTGAAACCGCAATTACGCTGTATGATGGTGGGCAACCTGATACACCAAATCAATGGAACTTACCCAATCCTGAAGGTAATGTCAAAGATTATTACGGTGATTTAAGACAATCACAACAACAATTATTATTTCAACCATCTTCTCTAATAGGTACTGCAACTGGCAAAACACAATTATATAATGGACGTACTTACGTTCAAGTTTTGATTGAAAGTACTGTTGATAAAAGAACAGGTCATGGTTTGGGAGCAGGAACCTACGAAAAAATCAACTGGTTAGGTTGGGCTGACCCCGAACAAATAACGAATGATTATAACTTGACAATTGCAGGAATTGAAGCCGCTAATGTGGCAAGTGACAGAAAATATGTGAATGGAGTTTTGCAAGATGGAAAGAATACTCCTGTAACTGGAAATACAAATACTTCAGGTTCAACAAAAAAAATATCATCAACTGCATGGATAATTATAGGTATTCTTCTTCTCCTAATCGGTGGAGTTTGGAAATTAATTGCTGGGAAGAAAAAGCGAGATAAAGCTAAAGAATCCGAAAAACAAGGAAATGCCCAAGCCGTCAATATTATCAGAATTCCTAAAAATACGTAATTATGCCAGATTTAAACGCCGCCACAAATACTGCTTCGGCAGGAACTCAAAGTAGTTTCACCGTAGATCCCATTTCAGCAATTGCTAATTCATTTGCCTCTGTTACGGCTTCAATATCAAACATCTTTGTCAAAGATAAAGAAACTGAAAAAGCAAAAGTTGAATTAGAGGGAGCAAAACAGGCAGTATTAGTAGCCAAAGAAGAAACAAAACGGTCTAATAATCAAGTAACAATTACAGCACTTGAATTAGCAAAAGCAAAAGAAGCCTCACTTCAAAAGCAGGTTGACGATGCCACAGCCATCACAAAGCAAAAGCAATCCATTGGTGTAATCACTCTCACGGTTGTATTGGTGTTGGTTTTCGGTTTAGCGTGGTTGTTTGTCAAGTTTGTGTTGCCCATTATATTTCCAAAACCTGAAGTTCAACCACAAAACGTGGTGATTCAAGATGAATAAATTCTATTAATAATTCCAATAAATTCAAAATTTAAGTTTCTCTTAAATATATAATATTATGGCATGGTATCCAGTCCCTTCCAGTATTCACGCTACTGGTCAATTTTCTTCCAATGATACTATTTGGAAAGTTTCTGATGAAAATAGTGCAACGCCTTCTTGGTTCTACGAACTGAAAGTAGTTAAAGTTACGGGA
>JACMRQ010000235.1 GCA_014376355.1 Arcicella sp.
AATCAACTTCGGTACATAATCTTCCGAGGCATCGATGGCTAAATAATTCGCTCGGTTTTGCTTACAAATCTGGTCTAATTGTTCAGAATTTTTCTCAAATAAATTCTTCATTCTGTTCCTAAACCAATTGGAGGAAGCATTGACCCAAATGGTTTTTCTACTTTCCGTATCAAATACTGGAATAATGCCCAAACGAGGTAAATTAGTTTCTCGTTGGTCGTAAAGATGAATTACAATTAAATCATGTCTGCGGGCGAGGGCTTTTAGATTTTCTTCGTAACCAGTATCAATAAAATCCGATACTAAAATTACTAAACTCCTCCGTTTCAATACATCCAAAGTGAATAAAATCATTTTTTTTATATTCGTTCCTGTCGATTCGGTTTTGAGTTTAAAAAGCTCTAAGATTGTTCTATAACCATGTTTTAAGGTATTTGCTGGTTTTATATATTTCTCCTTTTGGTCTGAAAAACACAATAATCCAACGTGACTTGCCTCCTTGATTGCCGATAAAGTAAGAACTCCACAAATCTCTTTAATGGTATCCAATTTTGAACGGTCAGACCGTCCAACGTTTTGCGAAGCACTTACATCTACTACAAAAAATACCGTTTGCTCTTTCTCTTCTTTAAATATTTTTATGAATGTTCCGTGGCCTTTGGCGGAGGTATTCCAGTCGATTAATCGGACGTCATCACCGTATTGATATAGTCGTAAGTCGCTGAATTCCAATCCAGAACCTTTAAAAATAGAATGAAAATTTCCCCGCATTTGCGAAGTTACCGCCTTGCGAATTTTAATTTCGTATTTATAAAGTTTGGATAAAAATTCGTTTGGATTCATGTATTTGTATTATGGACAGCCTCGTCTGCAAATGAATAATAATTAGTTTCAACTACGAATTAAGCTACTCGTAATATACCTTTCAGAACTCAAAAATAAGCATTTAAGCCTTATAAGTCATTATTATCTCCAGTTATTTGTCAAAAGAATAGCTAAGTTAAAACCTGTGAAAATTCAACAGAAATAATATACATTTCCAGAAAAAACTTATCTTGCATAAATTCACAACAATCTTCAACAAAACTATGAACAACCAAAATCAAACTGCCCACCAAATCCTTTTGAAAGAAAGAAAACTGCGTTTAGAAACCATCAAATTAGGCGGCGGACTCAAAAATATCCAGAAACAACATGAACGAGGCAAACTTGTGGCTCGTGAACGCATTGATTATCTAATTGATGATAATACTGAATTCTTAGAAATTGGGGCATTTGTAGGTTATGAAATGTATGCTGAACACGGTGGCTGTCCTGCGGGTGGAACCGTTGGTGGCTTGGGTTATGTGTCTAACAGACTTTGCGTTATCGTGGCAAATGACCAAACTGTGAAGGCAGGAGCATATTTTCCAATAACAGGAAAAAAGAATTTACGCTTCCAAGAAATTGCCATGCAAAACCATTTGCCCATTATTTATCTGGTGGATAGTGCGGGCGTTTTCCTACCGATGCAAGACGAAATTTTCCCCGATCGTGAACATTTTGGACGAGTTTTTTATAATAATTCGCTCATGAGTGCGATGGGAATAACCCAAATTTCAGCCGTTTTGGGCAGTTGCGTTGCGGGTGGAGCGTATTTGCCAATTATGTCGGATGAAACATTGATGGTTGAAGGACAAAGTTCTATCTTTTTAGCTGGACCTTATTTAGTCAAAGCCGCTGTAGGTGAAAATATTGATGCCGAAACTTTGGGCGGAGCAGTTACGCATACTGAAATTTCTGGAATTGCTGATTATAAATTTAAAACCGAACAAGAATGTTTAGACCATATCAAAAGAACGATTGGTAAAATGGGAGAATTGCCAAATGCAGGATTCAACCGCACAGAAGCGCATTTACCGATAAAAAATCCTGAAGAAATTTTAGATATTTTTCCAGAATTAAGAACAAAACCTTATAATATGCTCGAAATTATTGAGCGTTTGGTGGATAATTCTGAGTTCGATGAATTCAAAAAAGATTATGGTAAAACCATTATTTGTGGTTACGCACGCATTGACGGTTGGGCAGTTGGCATTGTGGCAAATCAGCGAATGGTAGTAAAAAGTGCCAAAGGAGAAGTGCAAATTGGGGGCGTAATTTATAATGATTCAGCTGATAAATCCGCTCGATTCATTATGAATTGTAATCAAAAAAGAATCCCTTTGGTTTTTTTGCAAGATGTCACAGGCTTCATGGTTGGTAGTCGGTCAGAACATTCAGGAATTACGAAAGATGGAGCAAAAATGGTGAATGCGGTTTCAAATTCTATCGTCCCTAAATTTACGATTATCATGGGAAATTCCTACGGTGCGGGCAATTATGCCATGTGTGGAAAGGCATATAATCCAAGTTTTATTTATGCTTGGCATTCCGCAAAGATTGCCGTAATGGGAGGAGAACAAGCGGCAAAAACGCTTTTGCAAACTCAAATCTCCTCTATGAAAGCCAAAGGAAAAGAATTTACGAAAGAAGAAGAGGCCGAAATTTTAAAAGGAATTATGGATAGATACAATGTTCAAACGTCGCCTTATTATGCAGCAGCAAGATTGTGGGTTGATGAGATTATTGAGCCTTTAGATACTCGAAAAGTGATTTCAAAGGGAATTGAAGCGGCAAATCATGCTCCAATTACGAAAGATTTTAAGGTTGGCGTATTTCAGGTGTAATTGTAATATTATTTGCATTTATCAAATAATATGTATAAATTTTACTTCCAAAATAAACTAAAAACTAATCTGTTATGAAAAAAGTATCCAATCTTATTTATCAAAAAGGTAATACTGTTACAGTAATTGACGCATCAAAGTCAGTTTACGATGCCTTGGAAATCATGGTTCAAAAAAATATAGGAGCTTTGGTTGTTTATAAGCAGGATAGTTTTGTTGGCGTTGTTACGGAAAGAGATTATGCCCAAAAGGTGATTGTGAAGGGGAAGAACTCGCACGAAACGCTGGTTTCAGAAATCATGCAGATAAATCCTGCAACCGTAAAATTTGAAGATACTATTGAAAGATGTATGGAATTAATGTCGGATAAACACATTCGATACTTACCTGTTTTGGCAGATAATCACGTAGTTGGCTTAGTTTCAATGGGAGACGTTGTTCGTCATATCATTGAAGATCAAAAGGATACAATTAATCATTTGCAAAATTTTATTTCGGGAGCAATGTAAAATAGTTAATAATTGATAGAGAATAATTAATGGAGGTTCAACTATTAATTATTCTCTATCAATTATTTTTTAATTACACATCAAAACCAGCTAATTCTTTAAACTCGGCTACTCTATCGGCTAATTCTGTCGCTGACAAATTCATCAAACGCTCCGTCCCAAATTTCTCTACACAGAAAGAAGCCATTGCCGAACCATATACAATACCACGTTTCATATTTTCAAAAGAAATATCATCCGTTTTTGCTAAATAACCAATAAATCCACCCACAAACGTATCACCCGCACCCGTTGGGTCAAAAACATCTTCCAATGGCAAAGCTGGACAAAAGAACATCTTATCCCCTTGAAATAATAATGCTCCGTGTTCTCCTTTTTTGATAATTAAGGTTTTAGGACCCATTGCCATAATTGTTTTTGAGGCAGTTTTCAACGAATAATCCCCTGAAAGTTGGCGAGCTTCTTCGTCATTAATACACAAAACATCAACCATTTTTAAGACAGCTTTCAAATCGTCCATCGCAATATCCATCCAGAAATTCATGGTATCCATTACTACCAATTTAGGCCGATTTTGTAAACGATCAATAACCGTTTTTTGAACCGCTGGTGTAAGATTTCCCAACATTAAATACTGACAATCTTGATATTCCGCAGGGATGATTGGATCGAAAGTACCCAATACATTTAATTCCGTAACTAAAGTATCACGAGAATTCATATTATTATGATAACGACCCGACCAAAAGAAGGATTTTTCGCCTTTTTTGATTTGTAAACCAGTTGTATCAACGCCTTTATCTTGAAGAAGTTGAATATATTCTTGTGGAAAATCTTCCCCTACAACCGCTACTAAGTTGATGGGCGTTTTGAAATAAGATGCTGATAATGAGATAAATGTCCCAGCACCACCAATGATTTTGTCTGTTTTTCCTCTTGGAGTTTCAATGGCATCAAAAGCCACCGAACCAATTGCTAATAAACTCATGGATTAAATTTGAAGAGTTGAAAATTAAATATTTTGTAAAGGTACGGAAATAAGATTATTTATATTTTTAAAAAATTGTTGTCTTATGCACAGAAAAGCTACCCAAAATGACCTTAAGAAGTCAAAATAGAAGAATAAAAAAATGGAGTACGGAAGAATGTAAAAATAAATTTCTACATTCTTCTGTACTCCATTTTTATCATTTCTACTGTAAAACTTATTCAATCATATCCGCTTCTTCCAAGATATAATTCATCTCATAAATATCATCGGCATTTAATTTTAATTTGCCTTTAAAAGTGTGCATATCATCGGTTTTATACTTTCTGACTTCGCTTTTTAAAGGTTTCAAAGACATTACTGATTCAGGTCCTGCACCTCCACAAAAGAAACATTGGCTGTATGGAAATGCCGATAATACATACATATTTGTTGATACGTCCACTGGAATTACGTAACCTTTAATAATGACTTCTTTATTTTCCAACTTCTTCAAAGGGACTCCAAAAGTTGGATAAAGCATAAAAATAGATTCTTGAGCATACCATTTTTTCTTGAAAGAAACATCCTTCAACATATCCCAAGTTAGTTTTTCAGCAGGAGCATTTTTTGCTGAAATAAAGGTTGAAATTATCAAACCTAAAAGTAGTAATGTTTTGATTTTCATGTATTTATGGTTGTATAAACTGATAATTGCGAACTATTCATCCGCTAATGTTTTTGAAATGTTGATGTTATAAATGCCTAATGATGGAATGGCTGCTGCCAATAAGCCAATCAATAATGCCCCTAAAAATAAGTAAAATTCTTCTGTTAGCAAAGATAAAACGTTGAAGTCGTAATGAAAATTTTGTTC
>JACMRQ010000236.1 GCA_014376355.1 Arcicella sp.
TATGATTCAGCAATTTTTTAAACCCTTTTTCGGTGGGGTTTTCTTGGAAAATGAACTTTCAACTTCGGCTAATTTCTTCAAATATATTTTCGGAAAATTATATGAAGGAGATACCGTTATACCCGCAAACGGCATTGAACAAATTCCAAAACAACTTATGAAAATGTTGTATATTGGCACGGTGAAATTGAATACACAAGTGGTCAAAATTGAAGGAAATAGGGTTTATTTGGAAAATGGGGATAGATTATACGGGGAGAAAATCGTGTTAGCAACGGATGGTTTACAGGCGGAAAAATTAATAGGAAAAATCTCGGAGAAAAAGTTTAATTCCACTACTTGCACCTATTTTTCAGCCGACTGTTCGCCTTTGAAAGAAAAAATGTTGGTGCTTAATCCAAACCGTGCTTCGATGGTACATAATCTATGCGTTCCGAGTGATATTGCTCCTGCGTATGCTCCCGTTGGAAAGTCATTAATTTCAGTTTCAACGCAAGGTTTTAATTTAACGGATGAACAGGAATTAGCTAAAAATATAAAGCGTGAATTGACCACTTGGTATGGCAAAGAAGTGGAAGAGTGGCAACATCTAAAAACCTATCATATTCCCCAAGCATTACCAAATTTTGATACATCAAAAACGAATAATCCCTTGAAATTAAGCGATATACTGTATCAATGCGGAGATACTGTGGCATATCCTTCTTCAAATGCGGCTATGGCAACGGGGCGAAAAGTGGCGGAAATGATTTAGAAAAGCTAATTCTGTCCTTTAAGAATCGTAGTAAAACAGAAAAAATTAAATAATTATGGCTCTTTGATAGTTCTTGTGAAATGACTCATATAGGGACGAATAGCATTCGTCCACAGTGTTCAATTTAGGGAGTGGACGAATGCTTATTCGTCCACTCCACAAAAATTGTCAGATAATCATAATTATTAGCCACCAAGAAATCAAATTTTAACGTTAAAAATCTTGGTGAATACTATTTTTTCTATTAGAAATATCGGCCAATTAAAGGATTTTCGACAATTAATGTTTTCATTTTCAAAGGATTAATTGCTCCTTGCTTCTGATAAACAATCTTTCCATTAGGTTCAACTAAAATCGTATAAGGCAACGCTCCTTGCCATTTTGGGTCAATCAATTCAATTAATTTATAGATATCATCTGAGTTATAAATATAGTTTTTGCTTGATGCTTGCAATCTTTTCAACGTTGCTAAAGTTTTATCTTTTTTGTCGGGTTTGTCAGCACTTATGGTCACTAATTCAAAATCTCGGTGGCGATACATTCTATTAATATTCAAAAAATCAGGAATTTCTGCTACGCAAGGTCCACACCATGTTGCCCACACATTAATAAGTCTTAATTTCTTAGTATCATTCTTTAAAAGTTGCTTCAAACCTGCATCGTCAATACTTTCAAGGCTTACTTCTTCGGTTGCCCAACTTTGTTTTTCTTTATTCGTTAATTCTTCTTTTTCTGCCCATTTAACTGAACAACCAAATACTTTTGTTTTCTCAACGGCTACTTTTTGCCCAGCCAATAAATTATCAAGGGCATTTCGAGTGTCCAGATTTTTGGGGATTCCCGTCGGTTTTTCAACATCATCAACCCTTCCAGAATAGCGGAGAATGCGTTTTTCGTCAAAAATAAATACGTGTGGTGTAGCAATTGGTCCGTATTTTTTGGAAGCAATTTCAGTATCACCATCGTATAAATAAGGAAAATTATAAGCCGCAATTTTGGCTCTATTTTGCATATCTTGGTATGAATCTCCCAAATCAGTGTAACCCATTTCGTCTAATCTCACCGACTTTGCATCGTTAGGAGAAATAGCAATTACTTGAACGCCTTTTGCTTTATAATCAGCCGTTATTTTTTTTAATCTTGCTTCATACGCTTGGGCAGTTGGGCAATGATTGCAAGTAAAAACTATCATCAAAATTTTAGATTTGGCAAAAGATTTTAAGGAATACATTTTGCCATCAACACCCTTTAGATTAAAATCTGGTGCCGCAGAACCAATGGCAAGGGTTGGGTGGTCTTCTGATTTAAAAGAAAATAAGGCAATGATAATGAGGAGGTTAATGATTTTTTTCATGAATATTGATATTTAGTTTTGGTAAATTTAATGAGCCTGATTAAAATTAGTAATTTTACTTCATAAAAATATCCTTTCTTATGCAAAACCTTTCTGTTACCCTGATTCAAACTAATTTATTTTGGGAAAATCCTACAGCAAATTTGGCAAATTTAGAAGAAAAAATAGCGCAAATTTCTTTGCCAACTGACCTCATTATTCTGCCAGAAATGTTCAATACTGGTTTCACGATGAATGTAAAAGCAGTATCTGAACCTATGAATTTTACGACATTCAAATGGATAAAACAACAGGCGAAACGTACTCAAGCTGTAATTGCAGGGAGTTTTATTGTGAAGGAAGGAGAGCAATATTTTAACCGATTAATCTGGATGCGACCCGATGGAAGTTATGAAAGTTACGACAAAAGGCATTTATTCAGAATGGGTGGCGAGCATCATAGTTTTGCATCAGGTTCAGAACGCCTCATTGTTGAATTGAAAGGTTGGCGAATTTGTCCATTGATTTGTTACGACTTAAGGTTTCCTGTCTGGTCAAGAAATATTTTCTCCAAAACTGAAAATCAAAAATCAGAGAAACAATACGATTTATTAATCTACGTTGCCAATTGGCCTGCTATCCGTTCACAGGTTTGGGATACGCTTTTGCAGGCTCGTGCGATTGAGAATCAGAGTTTTTGTATTGGTGTAAATCGAGTTGGAAGTGATGGAATGGGATTAAATTATACTGGAAATTCTGCTGTCATTGATTTTAAAGGGATTTCTATTTTTTATCAGAAAGACTCAGAAATAATAAAGAGTCAAATGCTTAATAAAGAAGAATTAGATGATTTCAGAGCAAAATTTCCAGCCTATTTAGATGCCGATGATTTTGAGATTATTCGGTAAGAAAATTCCTAAACTGCTACAGGAGCTTTAATTCCTGGATATGGCTCATAATTTAGTAATTCAAAATCTTCATAGTTAAAGTTGAAAATATCTTTCACATTAGGATTAATTTTCATGGTTGGCAACGCTTTTGGCTCACGTGCCAACTGCGTTTGTACTTGCTCAGAGTGATTCGAATATATATGCGTATCGCCACCTGTCCAAATAAAATCACCTAATTGTAAATCACAAACTTGAGCAATCATCATCGTTAAAAGTGCATAAGAAGCAATGTTGAAAGGCACACCCAGAAACACATCCGCTGACCGTTGATATAACTGACAAGACAATTTATTATCTGCTACATAAAACTGAAAAAGGGCGTGGCAAGGCAATAAAGCCATTTCTGAGAGTTCGCCAACGTTCCAAGCACTCACCAAAATTCTCCTCGAATCGGGACTTTTTTTGAGTGTTTCAATTACCTGTTTCAATTGGTCAATGACTTTTCCATCGTGCGTTCCCCAACTTCTCCACTGTTTTCCATAAACAGGACCTAAATCTCCATTTTCATCCGCCCACTCATCCCAGATTTTCACCCCATTCTCATTCAAATATTTGATGTTCGTATCGCCATTAATAAACCACAACAACTCATGAATAATAGATTTCAAATGTATTTTTTTGGTAGTAACCATAGGAAAACCATCATTAAGATTGAACCGCATTTGGTAGCCAAATACGGAAGTTGTGCCTGTGCCTGTGCGGTCGGTTTTTTGAGTACCCGTTTCGAGAATGTGTTTTAAGAGCGTTTGATATTGTTGCATTTTATGGATTTTGTAGCACGAACCGCCTTGTCCGTTGCATAAAACAAAATTACAATCAAAAAAAAGAATCCTGCAAGATTTGTTTAAATCTAACAGGATTCTCAATTCTGAAACACTTATTCTTGAAATTAAGCCGCTTTTTTGGCAACTTTCTTATCTGTTTTTTTTCTCAGCTTTTGCTTCTTTCTCCATGTCAGCACAGCATTTTGCTTTTGACTTATCGCATTTCAAAGCAGATTTATTTTTATCTGAACAACTTTTCCCTTTGTCCTTATCTCCTGCAAATGATGAACTTGCTACGAAAGCCAATAATGATAAACTTAAGATTATTTTTTTCATGATTTTGTGATTTTAATTTTCTAAAAATAACGTTAATTATAACAACTTTATTGCAGAAATTATGCCTTCATTGCCAAATTACTCAATTTCAAAACTGTGGGTAATCTCTGCTGAACCAGAAAACTGAGCCGTCGCCGAACAGTATTTTTCCATCGACATTTCAATGGCTTTGGTTGCTTTATCTGCTTGAATATTCCCTTTAAATTTAAAATGAACGTTGATTTTACGGAAAGGACTCATTTCTGTACCTTCTATTTTTTCCCGTTCACCCGATACCGAAATTTTCAAATCTTCCACAATTTGGCGTTGTTTTTTCATAATCAACAATACGTCAATCGCTGAACATCCGCCCAAACCCATCAACAATAATTCCATTGGGCGAGAACCCGCATTGTGCCCACCAACGTTTTCGGCAGCATCTATTTGCACGGGAACACCTGACATTCCTTGTGCCTCAAAATGAAAGGCATCGTCAATTCTAATTAATTCTATTTGCATTTCTTTGTTTTTTATTCTAATTTCTTAACAAAATAGTATGATTAATTCGTTTCATTGGTGTAACTAAGGAACTGAAATTAAATAAGTTGTCCAAGTTTTACTTTTATTCGAGTCTCTAAGTTCATTTCGACCTTAAAATTAACTATTTTTGACAATCATAAAACTCTTCTTATTGATTTTACTTATAGAATTGTTAGCAATTATTCATTTTGCTAATAATTATTGATACACAAATAACCCTTCCAAAATGGAATTAGTTACCGATTTAGTTAAAATTATTCTACCTGCGGGTTTAGTACTGTGGGCTATGTTCCTGACAGTCAGTTCATTCATTAAAAAAGATTTAGTTGAAAAAGAATTAGCCATTAAAGCTGAAACTACTAAAACTTTATTGCCCATCCGTTTGCAAGCGTATGAACGTATGGCATTATTTTTAGAAAGAATCTCGCCAAATAATTTGCTCATTCGGTTGAATGGACGCACTTCAAATGTCGTTGAATTTCAACAATTGATGTTGGCAGAAATCAGAGAGGAATTTTCTCATAATCTCTCACAACAAGTTTATATGAGTGATGAGGCTTGGATAGTTGTAAAAAATGCTATGAATGAAACGGTTGGACTTATTAATCTTTCAGCCCGAGAATTAGCTCTCAATGCTCCCGCTTTAGAACTTTCAAAACGCATTTTTGAAGTGATTATGGATAAAAATGTAAATCCATCCGATGAGGCTCTTCGGGTAATTAAACAAGAAATTCGGGAGAGTTTTATGATGTAGTTTGTAAGAATTAATGTACTTAAAAAATTAACCTGTGAATAAAATATTAGGTGTTATCCCAGCTCGTTATGCTTCTACTCGTTTTCCTGCTAAACCACTCGTGGATATTGGAGGAAAATCCATGATTCAACGAGTTTATGAGCAAGCCATGAAAGCAAGTTCACTTGCCAAAGTAGTTGTTGCAACGGATGATGACCGCATTTTTAATCACGTTTTATCTTTTGGTGGCGAAGTCGTAATGACCTCCACCAAGCATCAAAGCGGAACGGATAGATGTTTTGAAACCTTCCAAATTATATCAAGAAGCGAGCGGAAAAAACAAGGAAAAGTCTATCGAAAATATGACTATGTGATTAATATTCAAGGAGATGAACCGTTTATTCAACCCGAACAAATTGATATTTTAGCGAGTTGCCTAACCGAGAAAACCGAATTAGCAACACTCGTTAAACAAATTGAAGACGAAGCAACTTTATTCAATCCTAATACGCCAAAAGTAGTTTTTGATAATAACCACGAAGCCATTTATTTCACTCGACAAACTGTTCCGTATTTACGGGGAATTGAAAAAGAAAAGTGGTTGGATTGTCACAATTATTTCAAACACATTGGCATTTATGCTTACAGAGTGGATGTTTTGAAGAAAATTACCAAACTTCCAATGGCATTATTGGAGCGAGTGGAATCGTTGGAACAATTGCGTTGGTTGGCGAACGGCTTTAAAATAAAAATTGCCGAAACTCCTTATGATAGCTTCGGCATTGATGTTCCAGAGGATTTGGAGGAGGCTCTACGAAGGGTTACTTCATCTGGAAAGTGATTCTAACCTGATAAGAAAGTTTTATCTTTTCAACTTCAATATCTGTTTTAAAGTTACTAAAATATGCTGCTTTGCCTACAAAATCTGTCAAATCTTCAAAATTTAAAGATAATCCATTAAAATTATTTTCACTTATCAGGATAATATTACCAATCTTTTTTCCAACACTTTCGGCAATTGAAGTTGCTTTTTGTCTGGCATCATTAACCGCTTTTTTCCTCAATTCCTTTTCGTACTCAGTTTTTTTACTATTAGTTTTTTTACTCATTGATGTACTAACCAATCCCAATTTATCCAATTTTGGTAGTAAATTATTAATATCATTAATTGAATTAATTCTCAGAATATAGTTTCGGCTTTCTAAAAAATTAGAAGGTTTATTATCACCTGCATAACGTTTATTGCCATTTAGTGAATTAATCGTTAATTTATTTTTCCCAAGTCCAATTTCTTCAACCGCTTTAACAAGTCCTTTCTCTAAAATTTCAATAGCAACTTTCTCATTTTCTGATTTATAGTATTCTTGTAAATTTATATTATACTCAAAATAATCAGGAACAACTTCTATTTCAGCTTGCCCTATTACTTCTATTTTATTGGTGACAGTTTGTGCTTTCAAATAGATTGTAGAAAAGCATATTAAGTAGAACATTAGGCTCAGTTTTTTCATTTTTGCAGGGTTTTATTTTTGAACTGAATATATTTTTGTTGCATAAGTTTATCCGACATTAATTCCTCTAATGTCACTTTGATAACTTCTCCTCTTTCAATCTGTTTTATAGATTCAGATAGACGCTTTTTATTACGTAATAAATATTCGGCTGTATCCATAATTCTCAATTTTATGTTTTCTGTGTAACTTAAATTTCTATTTGGTTACTACTTCGCCGTCAAATAAACAAACGGAATAATACATTCTTCTAATGACACGCCACCATGCTGAAAAGTATTGCGATAATGACTTACATAATGGTTGTAATTATTGGGATAAGCAAAGAAATAATCTTCCATCGTGAAAACGTAAGTCGTTGATACATTAACTTTTGGTAAGAAATAACGTTCAGGTTTGCGGCAAACCAAAAGGTGTCCGTCATCATCCCAATTCAAGTTTCTTCCTTGCTTATATCGTAAATTTGTATTTACCGAACGGTCGCCTACAATCTTCACGGGATTCTGAACTCGAATCATTCCGTGATCGGTGGTGATGATTAATCGTCCTTTTTTCTCGGAAATTTTCTTCAATAAATCAAACAAAGGCGAGTGCATAAACCAAGATGCCGTCAGACTTCTATAACCAGATTCATCAGGAGCTAATTCTTTAATCATCGCCATGTCCGTTCGTGCGTGTGAGAGCATATCCACGAAATTATATACTACAATATTCAAATGATTTTGGGCTAATTTAGAAAAATTTTCCACCAAGTTTTTTCCCTGATTATTATGAATAATTTTGTGGTACGATGATTTCACCGCAAAAGGCATTCGACTCCTTTTGAGTTGTTCTTGAAAGAAAAATTCTTCGTGTTTGTTAAATCCTTCCTCTTCTTCACTATCACCAATATCTTGTACCCAATGCTTTGGATACTGTTTTTCAATTTCGGAAGGCATCAAACCAGAAAAAATGGCATTACGTGCGTAGGCAGTTGTAGTGGGAAGAATTGAATAATAAGTCGATTCTGTTTCAACCGAGAAATAGTCTTGGAGTAAACCTTCCAAAATCTTCCATTGGTCAAA
>JACMRQ010000237.1 GCA_014376355.1 Arcicella sp.
GCCTAAATTTGATATGAGTAAAATCAGTCAATTGAAGTTTGCCAATGCAGCTTAGGAACGCAACGTATATACCCAAGGCGAGTCTAATTCCGATTTGGCCCGCTTTGGTTTTGGAGACCGAAATGGGATGAACTTGTAATGGACTTTCTAAAGCCGATGGGAGATGAAATAATTCGATTATTAAACCCACAAAAAACTGATGTTATCTTGGACGTTGCATCAGGCACGGGAGAGCCGGGATTGACAATTGCTACGAAATTGTCCGGTGGTAAGGTAATTATTACAGACCTTGCTGATCACATGCTAGAGATAGCCCGTGAAAATGCAACTTCAAGAGGTATTGAAAATATTGAAACTGTTACATGTGATGTTTGTGATCTTCCTTTTCCCGATAATACATTTGATGCTATAAGTTGTCGATTTGGATTCATGTTTTTTCCTGATATGCTATTAGCCGCTAACGAAATGGTTCGTGTGCTAAAGCCTGGGGGGAAAATTGCTACATCAGTCTGGAATGTCCCTGAAAAAAACTTTTGGGTTACAGCTATTATGGGAACAATAAATAAAAATATGGAACTTCCTAAACCACCTCTGGGATCACCAGGAATGTTTCGTTGTGCAAAAGACGGATTTATCTCAGACATCTTTTCGCAGGCGGGATTAAAGAATATTTCTCAAAAGGAAATATTTGGAAAATTGAACTGCAAAACCATTGATGCTTACTGGGGAATGCAAACAGAGGTTGGCGCTCCCATCGTCGCCGCTCTAAATAAGGCCAGTGATGACATGAAAGAAAAAATAAAAATTGAGACTTATGCGGTACTTAGTCAAAAATACCCCGACGGAAATATTATTATTGACTCAAGTGCCTTGGTAATTTACGGAGAGAAATAATGTTTATTTAATTATTTACCTATTGCCGCACCAACGCCCAACAAAAGGTTTATTGCTATCAGGAATGCATCAAAAAGTGTGGGGCAAGCACTTCTTATTTCAAGAAAGTCTGTTTAAGATTACTTATTGAACCTCGTTTGCTTTTAGGTTAAGAGCATCAAAAAGTGTGGGGCTAAATGTTTTAGTACAATCTTCCAAGATGTTTATCAGTTTAATTGAAGGGTTCTGAATACTTATTTCTAAGATAAGGTTTTGATCGCCCCACACTTTTTGATGCAATCCAATTTTAGTGAAAGATTATTACTCCCATAAAATTGTAGATGCTTAAATGCTCGTATTTCCCTTTTATGGCTAAACTGGCGGGTTTTGATGAAAGCTTATTTTATAAAATTGCTTTATCAGATACTTTTCACCAAAATTGACCAAGAACCATTTTAAATACAATACTCAATGGGACGGGGATAGCTTCGTCTTTCAACAAGAGCAGAAGCAAAAGCAAAATTTACAAATTTTTCAAAAAGTTGTAATATTCTTGTTTGGTTTCAAAGTTCAGTTTGTGTTTGGTTGCAACTCCCTTATTGGGTCAAAAATTACATAGCGTAGTATAACTCTCTAATAATCAGATACTTACGATTTTAATTTTTAAGATTTCATAAAATGTAACTTGCTGATTTTCAATCGCTTAATTTTTTAGAATTATTTTGATGAACATAGCTTCCAATGGAAACTTTTCGATACCTGAGATACTTTTAAAGTGTCATTTTTGAAACGCCTATCTCTAAGGCAATTTTATCGACTGCCATATCTCCTTGTTTGTAATAAGATTCTGCCAAAATTGCCTTTTTTTCGGCTTCTTTGGTCTGTCATTTTAGTCCAATTTTGCCGTAAATTTTTAGTGTTATTTTGCGTGTTTACCACCTCATTAATTAACTCTAACCTTAATTGGAACTCAGTAATTCATAGCCATATTACATTTAACAGGAATATATTGCTAATGATTGCTGATATTTTATACGCAAAATAGCACTAAAAATTTACAGCAAAATATCACTAAAAGTGACAATCTTATGAAGTAGAGGAAGAGAAAGCTACGGTAAATAAGCCACCAGAGTGGTTAAAAACAGTTGGAATCTGGAAACAATTATGGATTCAAGATGATTCTCCAATAAAGAATATACATCGACTAATCAAAATGAGAAATGATTTTATTCATAAAGAAAGCTCTTTAAATGTCGATATTTACAACAAAAAAGGTTTTAAAGACTTATTCAAATTAGTTTATGATATTTTGACAATTTTAATTCAAAAACAAATGAACTGAAATAATTTAGTGCTTTAGTATTTTTATTCCTTATTTGGTCACCAGTCCCTTACTGGGCCTAAAGTAAGATAGCATAGTGTAAGTCACTGAAATACAATTAGTTATCAACCCTATTTTTTACAAAATAGATTTAATAAATAGCTGATTA
>JACMRQ010000238.1 GCA_014376355.1 Arcicella sp.
CCGAATTATACCAGCGGAAAATATTTTTGAGTTGTAGCATGATTTATATTTTATACATATATATTTTATTTAAGAAAGATTATAAAAATTATATAATCAACTAAACGACAGCATATTACGGATAAACATATCACAAAAACTGTCCGTTTTTGATACAATCCTGTTCGATAATGGACAAGCGGATAACATCAAATCAGTTTTTGTCTAACAAAATTTACTTCCTCCCTCACATCTACTTTCCCAGAAATTTTCGTTAAATCTCCCAATAATTTCCTCAGAAATACTTGATGACTTTCTGATTTTTCGTTGAAAGAACGATGATTCAAAGAGGTTTGGATTGAAGCCCACTCTTTAATAAAATCCTTTAATTCTTCATCAAAATAAGTCTCCGCAAAATGCTCAAAAATGTATTGTTCCGCTACTTCGTTTGGATGAATTAAATCTGGTTTATAAAAACGATAATCACGTAAATCATCCATCATGATTTCGTAGGATGGAAAATATTCAACGTTCTCATAATCAGTGGTTAAGTAATGACAAGCAGTTCGTAAAATTGATTTTGACACTTGATTTTCGGGTACGCCATCTTTTGTATGTCGAACGGGTGAAACGGTCAAGATTACTTGCAAATCTGGATTGATTTCTTTCAATGCTGCGTGTAAAATCGCAAATCCTTTACAAATATCTTTCACGCTCAAAAGTTCTTTTTCAAATAAACTATTGGGCATTTTATGACAATTTGCTATATATGTTTGTGGATTTAAAAGTCGGTAAATGAAGGCTGTTCCAAAAGTAATTATTAGGCAATTGGTAGTAGGCAATAGAGAGTTAATGGCATAAATGGTTTGATTAATTTGCTCCTTTAAATTTTCCTTCGAGTTACTAATGAATTGGGAATGAAAATCATAGTGAAACCACATTTTTTGATTCTCTACATACAGATGTTCATCCGCTTGCGTGTAACTGGGCGAGAGAATTTTAAAGATAGAAAGTGGATTAAAAAGTGTTCCAAAGGGATTTACTAAAACATCTAATTTATTATCTCTCAACTGATTACCGACCACGTCAGCAAAGCAAGAGCCCAACGTTAAAATTTGAGAATCAAGTGAAATTTTATACTTGGATGGTGGAATTTGAAAGGTTGTTCTGAAATTTTGCATATAATTTTTTGGGTAAATATGTAAACGTAAAAAGGGATAAAAAGGAAAAGAAGAATTTAATTTCCGCTTCATCTTTTTATCCCTTCTCCCATTTTTTCTTTATTTCTTATCTCTCTCTTACTTGAAATTTCAAAGTATCTGCATTAATTCCTGTAAAAATTCCTAAACCATTCGTAATGGTAGTGGGCGGAGTACTAATGTTTTGAGAAGTAGTTCCTGACGTATTATACAAAGCAACATAGTCTGGATTAACTTTTAAAAGAACGATATTATATTTTCCGAAGTACAAAAATTGCTGTGAACGTAAATTAGTCGTTGTACCCTGCACAGGCTGACTTCTGAAACGGCGTTGAAAATTATTTACCGTTGTCGAAGTAGTAGTTGGTAATGTAATAATTAAATCGGGTTTTGCTTCGATATTATCAGTTACTACAAAATGATATTCACTGTTCGGATTTGCCCACGTTAATACTACTTCTTGATTTCCATCTACATTACGTCCAACACCTCCAGTTGTTGTGATAACTTGTCGAGTACGAACAATTGAAGATAAACCAGAAGTTAAACCAACAGGTTTTGTTGGAATTATTGTACTGGCTGAAATCGTTTTTCCATTATAAATAAATGATAATGAATAAGTTACCCCCACTTTTAATCTAACGTCATTGTCAGATTTGTATAAAGTATCTTGAAAAGATTTTAAAGCATATGTTTTCCCATCACCTGTCACTGTGATATTTAAACCTGAAATAAAAGTTTCAACATTAGTTACATCTTCACTGTAAGCAATCTCTTTTTTTACTTTTATTGTGATAGGCAGGTTTGGAATTAAGTAGCCCTCAACAATCGGTTTTGCACCTCCTGGAATGGCTGCATTGTCGGTATCACAAGAAGTTAAAAGTCCAATTCCCATCGCTAATATAGCCGTGAATGAGAATACTTTTTTATAAGTTGAATATGGTTTCATTTATCCAATTTGATGATTTGAGACTGTGTTAATTTGAAAACAAAGTATCAAAAATATTTTTAATAATTCTAAAAGTTAAGATGCTTTTATGAGTCCTCTGTAAGCTATCCACTTATTTAAACTTATAACTAAACGTAATATTTGGGGTGAAACCTAAATAATTTACGTCTGTAACTGATAAATATCTTTGATTGGTTGTGGCATCAGTAACGGTTTGATATTTTTTGTACCAAACATTCGTATGTCCATAGAGATTATACAATGATAAACCAATACTTCCGTGTCCAAAGTTATAAGTCGCCGAAACATCCATGCGGTGTGCATTAGGCAAGCGGTTTCCGTTGGTGGTTGATGGATCTGTAAAATCTTTCTCTGAACCGTCCAATAATTTCACTGTATAACCACCTACAATTGAAGTATAAGGTTTTCCTGTAGCATATAAAAAAGTTGCTCCTAAATCCCACCGTCCTAATTTATAGATATTCACTGATTTGAATTCGTGTCTTACATCAAAATTTGAAGGAAATGGATCTGGCGAGAATTGTAGGATAGTTTTTTCTGATTTTGCCAGTGTATAACCCACCCAACCTGTATAATCACCAAATTTTTTCTGAACCAAAAAATCAATTCCTCTCACTTTACCGGTTCCATTAAAGAAGGTTTCTTTTGCTAATAAACCACGTCCAATCTGTGGAGCAAATCGTAAAGTATATCGAGAATCATTATCGATATCTTTCACGTAGCCTTCAACATCAAAAAGATAATCATTTACTTCATAACTAAACCCTAAAATATAGTGTCTTGAAGAAGTAACGGGTAAGTATGTATCGTTGGCTAATACCCAGAAATTTCTGCTTCCATTTGAAATATCCTCTCGCTCCACTTGTTTGGCAAATTGGTTATAAATACCCCAAGCACCTTTCAGTTTCAAATGGTCATTAACTACATAAGTTGCCGATAAACGTGGTTCAAAATAATTTTTTGCCGTTGGACTAAAATACGACATTCTTACGCCACCTTTCACCGTCAATTTCCCTAAATGTGCCTCATCTTGCAAATAAGCAGCAATTAATCCTCCATTATCATGCTTACTAATAATTTCAATAGTATCGTTTTGGCTGTTGGTATAATCAATATTTAACTTATTATATTGTAAACCAAAAAGCACATTATTCTTAGAAGATGTTTTATATTCAACATCAAATTTTGCGGATAAGTCGGTTAAATTATTGGATTCCAACGAACCAAATTTAACAGTTTGCACTTCTGTTCCTCGAGTAAACGTGGCTGAATTGGTATTATCTCTTTTACTATAAAAGTTTGAATAGCTCAACAGTGCATTGGTATAAAATTTATCGCTCCAACGTTTAGACCATTTTAAACTTGAACCTGTATTTCCCCATTTTGAAAGGTCGATATTACTAAAACCTCCATTGCCCCCAAAAGGTGACGTAATGCTTTGTGAGTTATCCAGAACATCGTCTCCATTATAAAAACTAAGGGATATATTTTCGTTCTCAGATGGCTTGAAGGTTACTTTACCATTCAAATCATAAAAATATGAACTCGCTGTCTGACTACTCTGCAATTGACGGCGACCACCGCCCCCAAATTGAGCATTTGAGCTACTCGAATTGAAGGTGTCAAAGATTTTATTGTAAAGAGGTCCCGCCCATGAACGTCTGCCCGCTACCGAAAATGTTAAGCGTTTATCTTTATTCAACAGTGGCCCTTCTGCCCAAATATTGGCACTCAATAACGTTATGTCACCCCCAAAATTTCGTTCACGCTTGTTTCCATCCTTACTTGTGATTTCCACTACGGATGATATACGCCCCCCAAATTTGGCATCAAAACCACCTTTATAAAGTTGAACGTCTTTGATTGGATTTGAATTAAATGCTGAGAAGAATCCGTATAAATGGTCTACATAATAAACTGTAAATCCGTCATAAAGTACAAGATTTTGGTCAGGCGTTCCTCCACGCACATACAAACCAGAAGATGATTGATTAGCAGCACTAATTCCTGGCATCAATTGGAAGGCACGAAACATATCTTTTTCGCCAATATTTGGCAATTTAGCAATATTCCGAGGAGTCATTTTAAACATACCAATAGTTTCGGCAGCTTTCAAAACTTCAGTCTTTTCACCTTTCACAACCACCTCATCTAATTCTGCATTATCGGGTTCCATCTCAATTATTACGCCATTAATGGGTGCATCGGGAACGAGTTTTATTGTCGTCGTGATGTATCCAATATAACTCAAAATCAACGTTGTAGTATCTGTGGGAACTTTCAATAATGTAAAATATCCATCTACGTTTCCTTGCGTTCCCGTTCTGTTGGCCCTAATGGCTACATTTACAAAAGGCAAAGGCTCGGAAGTACGAGCATCAATAATTTTACCAGCGAAAGTAAATCCGAATTTTGTGGGAGCTTTATTGGATGCCCTGTTATTGACAATTGCTATTTTTGGACGTTCTACTTGCACCTCCCCAACTTTTACATCTGGCAATGGCATGTTTGGAGCAATTATTGGGCTAACTCCTGCATTACCTCCGTAATAAGTTCCACTGTTATAACTACTTTTTACATAGACCTTCTGTAACTTAGAAATAATGTTTACCACTTGGTTGTCATCCACATAGAATTTTAATCCAGAACCTTTCAAAAGTCCTTTCATTCCTTCTTCAATGGTCATATTATCGAACCAAAAACTGGCATAAACTCCTTTAACAATAGTAGGATCATATTTGAATTTTATACCCGTCTTAGTCTCTAAATCTTGCAAGATTTCGACTAATTGACGATTATTATAAAATTCATCTTTGATTGTGATACCCGTAGAAGTAGTTATCTGCGAAAATCCCCTCAATGAGAATAGTAATATGGTGGCTAATAGAAAATATTTTTTCATTTACTTTTTAAATTAAAACGAATACAAAGTTAGGGCAATCTTTCCAGAAATTGCCATGCGTTAAGTTAATACTGAATACGAGAAAGGAGATTTCTACGAATAATACGTAAAAACAAAGTTAAATATTGTTAAATTTAATGGTGAGTTATGAATGATGAATTATAAATAGTGGATTGTCATTAGTAACTCATCATTCGTCATTCCTTATTGACCAATTAATTTAAAAAATTCTTCGGAATAACTTTCACTAACTGGGATTTGGGCGTTCCCGATTTTGATTTTCAAGCTTCGAATGGATTCAATTTTATCCAAAGAAACAATGAAAGATTTATGAACACGAAAGAATTCAGACGTAGGTAATTTCTCTTCAATTGCTTTCATTGTCATTCTGGTAACAATTGGTTTAGTAGATGAGTTAAGGTTAATTTTAACGTAATCTTTTAACCCTTCAATATAGGTAATTTCATCGATTTTTATTTTAACTAAAGAATAATCAGCATTAACAAAAATGGCAGAATTTTTCAATTCACTTACATTTTCAATAACCACGGTTTTGTGTTTCAAATTATACAATTCAGATGCTTTATTAACTGCTTTCAAGAAACGCTCAAAATCGATTGGTTTTAATAAATAATCAACTACGTTTAAATTAAAACCTTCCAAAGCATATTGTTGATAAGCAGTAACAAAAATCACCATTGGGCTATTCGTTATACTTTGCAGAAATTGTACGCCCGTAATTCCAGGCATTTGAATATCTAAAAATATCAAATCAATCTCTTGGGTTTGAAGCACTTCCATGGCTTCAAAAGGATTTTTACACCGCTTTACCAAGTTCAGAAATGGCACTTTATGAATATTGTCCTCAATCAAGTCAAGGGCAAGATTTTCGTCATCGACGGCTATACAGTTGAGCATTTTTATATTTATTTATCCAATAACCAGTTTAATTACATAAAAATCATTCTCATCTTTAATCGTAAGTTGATGATTATCAGGATATAACAATTCTAATCTTCGTTTTACATTAGCTAATCCAATTCCCGAAGCACTATCTTTTACTTCCTTGAATTGACGATTTACTTTATTCTTTACTTCAAAAATTAAACGATTATTTTCAGTATGTAAATCAATATTGATGATTGGATTTAGAATCATTCCAACGCCATGCTTAAAGGCGTTTTCCACAAAAGGAATCAACAACATTGGTTCAATGGATTGCGATTCATCTAAATGATTATCATGAAAATTTATCTCTATATCATCCCCAAAACGTAATTGTTGAAGTTCAATATACGCACTCAGGTATTGGGTTTCACGTTCAATGGTAACTTTTGTATCGTCTGATTCGTATAACATATAACGCATCAAATCGGACAGTTTCACCACCACAGGTTCAACTTTTTCTGGTTTCCTCCTTGACAATGAAACGATGCTGTTTAATACATTAAAAATAAAATGTGGACTAATCTGTGAACGTAAAAAAGATAGTTCTGATTTCAACTTCTCGGTTTCTTGTTCCTTTTTTTCTTTTTCATTCTTCAAATTATTCGAGAGAATACGATAGGAAGCACTAACCGCTAAGAAAAAAAGCAATTGAAACGTTGAACCTGTGCGTGGGAAAAATTGATTAGGAAAAAAATATTCCCTGATCAATGAATTAAAGAAAAATGCCCCAAGAACAAGAACAATTGCAGTAAGAAAATAGGCCCAAATTCCCTTCTTCTGAAGAATCTTAGGAATTAATATTTCACTATTTAAGTAAAAAAAAGGAATATTGATGAAAGCAAAAATAGCAAAAAACTGGGTTATCGTAAACATCTGAACTATTGGAACTTCAGGTGTTCCAGGAGGCATGGGCGAAGGTTGCTGCAAAAACGGCAAAGCCAACACAAAAGCCCAAAAAGCAAGGTGTAAAAAAACAATTTGATATTTTGGTAGCGAACTATCGGGCATGGATTTATTTTTTTACAAAACTAACGAATTTAGGCTTCCAGAAAAACAGATTAGTACGTGCCATTATTATCTGCCGACCATTTGATATTTTTAGGAGATAAAACTAATAAAAAAGGGTTTCTGAAATATTCCAGAAACCCTTTTTTATTAGTTTTGAAAAGAACAAATTACAACGTTCTTTTCAATTCTTTCAATTCGTAACATTCAATCACATCACTTACTTCAAGATCGTTGAAGTTTTTGATTGATAGACCACATTCATACCCAAATTTAACTTCAGCAACATCGTCTTTGAAACGTTTCAAGGCTGAAATTTCTCCTTCATGAATTACCACGAAATCACGAATAACCCGAATCTTGTGAGCTCTTTTCACCGTTCCATCTAATACATACGCCCCTGCAACTGTTCCTACTTTCGTAATCTTGAAGACATCACGAACTTCAATATTTGCGGTAATTACTTCCTCAAATTTAGGAGCTAATAAGCCTTCCATTGCATCACGAACATCATCAATTGCTTGGTAAATAATTGAATAAGTACGGATTTCAATTTGCTCATTTTCTGCCAAACGACGTGCATTTGTACTTGGACGAACTTGGAACGCCACAATCACCGCATCGGAAGCCGAAGCTAATAATACGTCTGATTCTGAAACTTGTCCAACACC
>JACMRQ010000239.1 GCA_014376355.1 Arcicella sp.
AACATATAAAATACTGATTATGCGAGAAGTAGAACGGTTCGTCTCTACGATTAATCCGTTTGTATTACTACCTCTGCGAGTGCTATTATGCTGAACTTCGTTGGCATTGCCAAAGATTTAGTAACAATTCATCACCAAGTACTGAAAAAATTACTGGTAGCGAGCTTTTAACCATTTATTTCACTTTCGTCTTTATGAGAGTAAGCACAAAAAGTCTGAAATTTATGACTTTACTGTCCGCTATATAAGTAGTTAGTATCAGAATGTCAAAAGAGTTTGGTTTAACAGAAGAAATAATTATCAAGACGGTAGCAATAAGACGGAGCTTTAAAATCAAATTACTTAATGCCGTGATTTCGACTATTGTAATGATAAACGATTTTATTTTATTACGATAATGATAGAGATTTTGGAAAGGTTGCACACTTGCGTTATGTGAATCCGACCCAACTTTAAGAAAGAATAAATATTTTGTGAATAGAGAAGGTTTAACGCCATCTTTTCTGTGCCTTATTTTAGAAGAGGAAAGTCTGAGTATTGAAAATACGTAACCAAATGCGTAACCATTATACAAAGCAAAAATCCTAACTACTTAATGATTTAGTAATTAGGATTTTACAGGGTACCCGGAGCCGGAGTCGAACCGGCATGCCAATGAAGACACTGGTGTTTGAGACCAGCGCGTCTACCAATTCCGCCATCCGGGCATTTGATTTTAGCTTCTACAAAGATAAAGGATAGAATTGGACTTTACAATCCATTGTTTTGAAAAAAATCAAAGTTTTTGATGTAAAAAAGCTAAGTTTCTGAAAACTAAGGGGTTCGCATTGAAAATATTTTATTCGTATCTCAGGGATTCTATTGGGTCGAGTTTTGATGCTTTATAGGCAGGGTATATTCCTGAAAATAACCCAACAGCTACGCAAACTAATATGCCTAATGACATCCAAACCCAAGGAATTATAAAACTGGCTGAATCTCCCATTAAAAGTTGAGCAAATAGGTTTCCGATAATAATAGCTAAAATTATTCCTCCAATACCGCCCAAAAGGCAAATCACTACTGCTTCCATTAAAAATTGCATTCTGATTAAATATGGAGTTGCTCCTAAAGATTTACGAATTCCTATTTCCTGAGTTCGCTCTGTTACTGATACTAACATTATGTTCATCAAAGCAATGGCTGCCCCCAATAGTGTAATAAAACCTATTCCAAATCCTGCAATTCTTAGAATATCCGTTATACTTTCGGATTGTTTTGCTAAAGAATCGGAACGTTCTATCGAAAATGAATCAGGCATTCCTATTACATCTTGTCTTACAGTACGCATTACGCCTCGGGCTTCTTCAATTACATTTTCTAAATCATTGATATTGGGTACTGAAGTTACAATATCGAAAGTTAAACTTCTGCCGACAGCTATTTTTCTGCCTGATTCCAAAGGAACAAAAATTACTCTATCATCGCCGCCACCCATCATGCTCCCTTTTTTCTCTAATAAACCAATTACCTTCATTTTTTGACCTAAGATAGTAATTTCTTTATCCATTGGGTTGATATTTTTATCAAATAACTGGCTAACTACATCCACTCCCAAAATACATACATTTGTACCACTCTCAAGATCATTACTCGAAAAAACTCTACCAGAACTTATTTTAAAGCCTTTTATATCCAAATAATTCTCGTCTGTCCCCATGATTCTGGTGTTAGGATTGGTTTGTTTGGATTCATATTTAACTTCGGCATTGAATGTTACATTAACTTTAAGCCCAATAATTGCAGAGTGTCCAAATTTTTCTTTATACAGTTTTGCTTCACGATAATCTATATTAGGATAGCGTTTTTCTTGTTCTCCTTGTTTTCTGATTTTAAAAATATCTCTATTTCTGACATCAAATGCGTTTGCACCAAGTCCCGCAAAACTGTTATTTACGGAGCTTTGTATGCCATCAATAATTGTTAGGCAACCAACCAACGAAGTAACGCCAATGGCAATAATAAGGGATGTGAGGATGGTTCTAAGCAAATTCGTTCTGATTGAACGCAATGCTTCCCAGACATTTTCTAATAGATTCATGATATCAGTGAGCAATTATCAGTATATAATTATCAATTTCAATTTTACAAAGGATTGTTATTCTGAATTAGCACTTTTTTTGTATTAACTTCGTTTAAGATAATAATCTTAAAAACCTTGTGTGTGTTTGAGATATTACCTTAAATTTCTACTAACAAATTTAGTTTAGATACTGAAAAAAAATACTCCAATGAAAAGGTTAATCTTTCCGTTTATCATATTTTTAGCGTTGTCAGGGCGTTTGTGGGCTTCACAAATCTTGATTCCGATGGATGATACGCAAAAAAATCATTTAAAATCTTACGGAATCGCATATTGGGTTTTAAAAACCCATGAAACAGAAGTCGAATGGCTTTTGAATTATCGTGGTGGATCATTTATGTTTCCACAAGCACAAAAATTTGAAAATGAACTAACGATTCGTGGAGTGAGTTATCAAGTAATTTCTGAAGGAGAAGCGACTCAAATTAGAGCAGAAATTAGTAGTCCAGATGTAAATATGGATGTGGTGAAGCTACAAAAAGCTCCTCGTGTAGCAGTATATTCCCCTAAATCCCTTCAACCTTGGGATGACGCAGTGACTTTAGCAATGACATATGCTGAAATTCCTTACGACTTGATTTTTGATGAAGAGGTCTTGAATAGTAAACTACCTGAATATGATTGGTTACACCTTCATCATGAAGATTTTACTGGGCAAATGGGTAAGTTTTGGAATCAGAGTTCTCAACCTTGGTATCAAGCACAATTGCGAGAGGACAAGAAAAATGCGACTAAATTTGGGTTCGATAAAGTGCCTAAACTAAAATTAGCCGTTGCCAAAAAAATTAGTGAATTTGTTGCGGGTGGAGGTTATATGTTTGCCATGTGTACCGCTACTGACACTTACGATATTGCTCTGGCTGCCGACGGAATTGATATTGTAGATGCGTATTATGACGGTGATGGATATGATAGCAATGCTGATTCTAAATTGAATTTTTCAAAATGTTTTGCTTTTCAAAACTTCAATTTGGTTTATCATCCACAAGTTATTGAGTTTTCAAGTATTGAGGCTTATCCTAATGAATCGAGACCTGTTTCTGAAGAAAACGATTTTTTTAGTTTATTCCAATTTTCAGCAAAGTATGACCCTATACCAACGATGCTCACTCAAAACCATGAAACAACTATTCACGGATTCATGGGACAAACTACGTCTTATAAAAAATCGGTCATAAAACCAGAGGTAACCATTTTAGGAGAAAACCGTTCATTAAATGAAGCTCGTTATATTCATGGAACTTTCTTGAAAGGTTTTTGGAGTTATTATGCTGGTCACGATCCCGAAGATTATCGCCATTTTGTGAATGAAGAACCCACCGATTTGAACCTTCATCCAAATTCACCAGGTTATCGTTTGATATTAAATAATGTTTTATTCCCTGCGGCTAAGAAAAAGAAGCAAAAAACGTAATAAAAATCCCATTCAGTTCTAATGAATGGGATTTTTATTGGTAAATACACTTTCTATAATACCTTTTATATTTGCATAAATCCTCATAAAATTATAAGGAACTATATACTTTTGAATTACATTTTTAAGATGTTCATCTGAATTGGGACTTGATAATCTGAGAGATTCTAAAGCGAAATAACGACTCCTAAAAAAATTATTTCCATATTGAATTGAATCGGCCAGCATCAAATAATATCGAGCAATATTTTTATTGATGGTCTTATGATATTTGTATGCTAATTCTTGGTCAATTCCTTCATACATTGCGATTCTGTTGAACAGGAATTCTGCATCTTGTTTTCCGTCTGTAAAACTCATTCCTGCACCATTTTTTCTATATACAGACATTAATTCATTTATATAGAAGAATTTTCCATGTTTTCCCAAAAGAATATACCTTGGAATATCTCCACTTTTCGATTCGTGAAACCACTGAGGGTATTTTTTAATAACCCCATTTCTAAACATCACTGCAGAAGTTGCCATATACCAGATTTCATCTTCACCCACCAAATCTTCAATAGTTGTAACGACTCTTTGCGAGTCGTCATTTACATACATATCAGGGTGTGAACCATCCTCGAAATGAATCATTGCATTGTGAAAACAGGAGACAAAATCAGGATTATTATCTAAAAAATCGGCTTGTTTTTGCAGTTTAAGAGGATTTGTCCAATAATCGTCACCATCCATTGCAGCAATATACAGGCCTTTGCAAACTGCTAAAGTTGCCAAAGTATTACCTTTTCCGTATCCTCCCAGATTTTTTGGATGGAGAAGAGGTTTAATAATATCTGGAAATTTTTGTTGATATTCTTGTATGATTTTAGGCGTAGAATCGGGAGAAGCATCATCGCCTACAATTACTTCAAACTCAAAATTTACTTGTTGATTAAGAATACTATCAAGGGTTTGACGGATATATTTTTCATGGTTGTATGTGTGTACAATTACGCTGACTTTTATCATAGGGATATACTGGAACTACAGATTTTTTTCTGCAAAAGTAATAATTTTATTAACAGTTTGATCCCAAGCATTCCAATCATGTGTTTGATTTGGGTCAAGAATATATTCATACTTCATCCTACTAAGTATAAACATTTTTTTGCAAATTTCCGATTGATCTAATGGAACAGTTTCATCCTTCCCACCGAAAAAAACAATCATTGGAGGACTTCCATAATTAAATTGAAAAATGGGACTTGCCCTAAAATAATCCTCTTTAGTAGATGAAAAAGGCTTTCCTATTAATTTTTGGACATCATTCTTAATCATGCCATTATATATAGATGGCGAGGTAAGATTAACAGGTGGTACTATTCCAGCAACTCCCTTTGCAAGTCTATCTCCAAGTGTGCTGTTTGCGTAAAGCATCGCTAAATGTCCTCCTGAACTGATGCCTACCAGCAAAAAATTACTTGAAATTTTTAAACTGTCAGCCTGTCTTTTTAAATTGTTTAAAAGAGTGTTTATATCATCAATTTGTTCTACGTAAGTAATTCCAACGGATGAAGTAAGTCGATAATTTGCGTTTACAATGGCACAATTAACTCTTTTATCAATAAATCTTTTTACAACAGAATTAATTGCAGCTTTATCTCCAATTCGCCAAGCTCCAGGATGTAGTAAAACAATGACTGGATTTCTGGTATTTCTTGTTGATGGAAGATATAAATCATAATTTTGAAGAATATTTTTTCCATACGATAAATCTAAATTTTCAGAATAAGTTAACTGAACATCATTCGTAATTCCTGGTGCAGATTCTGGAACAAGAAGTTCTAAATTACTTCTGCATGAAGATAAAAGTAGTATAAAAGCAAGAAAAGTTATATATTTCATTTCTAAATATTGGTGTTAATACAAATAAGAAATAAATTATTAAGTTAAGTTTTAATGTAAAAATACGTAATTATTTGCTATGTAGGTTTTTGAGAATGCTCAAATTTTTTGCTAATTTAATAATGTGATTTATCCCAAAAATATTCCAAAAAAAACCTGCAAGAAATTCTTACAGGTCTGTAAAGATACTGAAAATTATTTAAGCAAATATTTGTGCTAATTGCTCTTTCTGAGGAAAGTTGGGTGTTACCAAATTTTCTTCAGGCTTGTAAATATAAGGCATGGGAAATCCTCGTTCTTGAAATGTTTCTTCGGCAATATTATTATACCGAAGTTGCACGGACCAACGAATATTTTGTGTTATATTATTGCCTGAACGATGAATCAAAAAAGCCGAGAAAATCAATAAATCTCCTACTTCAAATTCCGTTTGCACATATTTTTCTTCAGGGATTTCTTCTTGAATACTTCCTAAATAACCCGTTGTATCAGCTTTCATTAAACCATCTGTGTGACTGGCTGGAATAATTTGGAGAGAACCCAAATCCGCATTACAATCAATCAATGGAAACCATAGAACAACGCTATCTAAAGAACCTTGCCCAGTTCTCCAGTCTTGATGAGCTCCTAATTTCCAATGGCTTCCACCTTTTGAAAGGTGGCGACTGTTAAATTGCATAGCAGGACGAACGGCAATGGTTGGAAATTCATAGCCTAATCCTTTCAAAAGGCTCAAAATCTTTTCGTCAGTTCCTAAACGGTGCATCGAAATTAGATGCTGTGACTGTTTTCCTGTATTGACAAAGGCATTAAAATCTTTCTCGAAAAATTCAAACATAGCTTGTTCAAATTCGTCTTTATTATCAATATTTACTGTTTTACCAAGTATTCTTTTAATTTGAACAGCAAATAATTGGCGAGCATCAGCATAAATTTCTTGAAGAATTTCTTTACTAAAAAAGTTCTTCAAAATCAAATATCCTTCTTTATTGAATTGTGCTTTTGATGAATTCATAATCATTATTTTTTATTTCGAATCGTTCCATTTTGCATAAGCAAACCCTGATGCTCCGAAACCATTTCCATTGTGTAACAAAAATTTATCCCCATTGTGTTCATAATAATGAGCATAATTTATCATTTCATAATCAAAATCACCTATATTTTCTGATTTTGCAATGCCTACTAAATCATCTTTCCGTTCCCAAGCAATACCATCTTTTGATTCTGCATAGCCCATTCTATAACTTTGGTCACGATTTGTACGATAGTCAACGGCATTACGGTATGAATAATACATTTTGTAAACATCTCCTTCTTTAAAAACACTTGGACGACCAACTGCATTCAAAAAATCATCGAATGGCAATACTACATCGCCCGTTGGAGTCCAATTAATTCCATCTTTGGATTCTGCATATCTACAATCATAAAAAGGTTCTGGATACCCATGAATATATTCACATTTTTGTCCAGAAATATACCACATTCTCCAAATGCCATTGTCGAACATGACTGAAGGTTGAGCCGCCCAAATTGGGTTTTGAACTGACCTATCCATAATCGGTCCTTTAAACATTTTTTTAAAGTTCAGACCTCCATCAGAACTTACTGATAGCCCCATTGAGAGCCTATAAGAGTTATGAGTTCTATTCCAACCTGTGTAATACAACCAAATATCACCATTTGGCATATCAACAAACCATGCGGGCATGGCACCCGTTTCGTCGTATTCTCCAGGTCCACCTAATTCCAAAACAGGTTTATCGTGAACGTATAAGATTTTGGTTGGGTCATTATAATCCACATCAATAAATGTTGGGCGTGACTGACCCTGAACATCTCTTGATGAAAAATAAACTCTTAAAAAATCCTTATGTTTGTAAGCAAACGGTACTTGTGCGTGCGAAAGGCTGTGTGCCAACGAACCATCTGGTTTATAAATTACTCCTTTTTTAATCCACATTTTTTTGCCTTGAAAATTTGAAAATATTGGTCATCAAACTATTTTTTCTCTGCTCTCAATCTCCAATTATCTTCAAAATCTTTTCCAGGTATTTGCAGATTGACATTTACTTCTGGATTGATAGCCGATTTATTATAACCCATAACGTAATAGCCAAACCCGAAAATCCAATGTAATTCAAAATTTTCAATATTTTTGGGTAAATCTTGTAAAGGTACTTCGTCCGCAAACATGGGGTTTGCTTTCATTAATGTTTTATAGGTAGGCTCGTTGCGTAACCATGAAGGTACGCTTTCATCACCCACAACAATTCTTGCACCTACTTTTGCTACTCGACTAAATTCTTCGAAGGCTTCTTTTCTTTCCGCAAAGGTATTAATTCCGCCAAAATGAAAAACAGCATCAAAAGTATTGTCCTCAAATGGCAAGTAGGTTCCGTTGGCAATGAAATAATTAACGGTAACTCCCTCTGGATTAAGGCGTTGTTTCGCTAACTGTAACATTTTAGGAGATAAATCAGAAAGATATGCTTCCCCATTTGGAGCAATTGCTTGAATAATTAATTCTGAATCTTTACCCGTTCCTGCTCCAACTTCCAAAACTTTCATTCCAGGTTTGAGGTGTAATAAATCACACATTTTCTGGCGATTCACTTGCTCGTCAGAATTTAAGGATTCAAAAACCCAAGTAACGCCACGGTCATAACGCTGAAAAGCATCATCGTAAGCTACTCGTTCTTTTCTATCTTGTTCAAAAAGTTCTTTTGGATAGGTTAAGTCAAGAATATCATCAATTTCATAACTGATTGGTTCATCAGGAGAGGTATTGTGAAGTGTTTTGCCATCTTCTGACAAAACAAGTTTTGTCTTCGTTTTGGGGCAAATAAAATTTTGTTCGTAATTATTCATATTTTACAAATTAATATCTTTACTCGAAACTTTTGATTTTTCTGCGGGATTACCTTTGTAAATACTCCATTCATCGGATTTTTTGCCCGTGAAATTCGTTCCCATCGCAATTAACGTACCTTCTGCCAACGTTACACCGTCTCTAATCGTGGCATTTACACCAATAAAACAGTAAGGTTCAACCACACAACGCCCCGATAAAACGATGTGAGAAGTAAAATAAACATGGTCTTTAATAATACTGTGATGCCCAATATGATTCCCCGACCAAAGCACAACATCATTACCAATCGTAACGAAAGGCTGGATAGTATTATCTTCTAAAATGAAACAATTTTCTCCAATTTTATCAGTCAAAACGGTAGCTTTTGAACTAATATAAGAGATAAATTCATATCCTTTATCTTTTGCTTCTTGATAAACTTTCGCTCGAACCATATTCATTTTTCGTTCCGACAAGGGAGCGAAAAATTTGAATTCAGTAGGAGGGAAGAGGTCTATAATTTCTTCAAATGGCACAACTTGAATTCCGCAGAAAGTTGGTTCTTTGATAAACTCTTGATTGACCGTAAACGCCACAATCTCATGTTCTGAGTCGTGGGTAAGGTAATAATGGGCCAATTCAGCCACTAATTCCGTTCCGAAAACTACTACTTTTGCCATAGTTAAACTAATTCGTAATTATCTAAAAATTCTTTAATTTTTTCTTTTGAATTAAACATCAATACATCAATCATGGAAAGCCATGGGACGAATTCATTTTTGAATTGTGTGTATTCGATTGCGTTTGATTTTATAAAGTTTAATTTTAAGTTTTTTGCTTCAAAAAAATCTTTATCATACAATTCTAATCCACCAATTGGATTAATGTATTGGTTTGCTTTTTCTTGTGAACAGATATCCAAAATCCTTTCTTGAGCTTTTAAATGCGTATTTTGGTAAATAGCTGAGCTTGAAACTATTTCAGTTTTAATGCCTAAATAATCACAAATTAGTTTTAAATTATGCTCAATTACTTTAGAAACTGGTTCATTATCAACGCTCAAGGTTTGTTCAATAATGGGTAATATTTCTAAATAAAAAGGAGCTTTTTTGTAGCATTGTTCAAGGGTTTTTACAAATTTACTTTTCCAAGCACTATCCCAGTTTACGTCAATTTCGTTAATTAATTTATTCTGACTTGCCTCCTTTAAAGGAATTGTAAAAAGGCTATCTTTACCGTTATTCAGTATTCTATTTCTATTAATCCATCCTTTGTTAATGAAATTTACATCATCGTAAATTACAAATTTATCAACTGCATTGATTAATTGGAAATATCCGATGTACGGAAATATATAGGGTTGCATGATGCCAAGTTTCATTCTACTTCAATTTTCTTAAATAATAATCTTCTCCTTTCACAATTAAATTGGTTAAAGTTGTGTCTGTCCCTAATCTAATATCTCCTTTTTGAGGTTTAATCACACTTTTATCAAAGAAAAGATATTCTGCCTCCTTTGGAAATGGTTGAACCCCTTTTTCAAATGGATTAACTACGTATAATTTTCTGGTTAATTTCTTATCTCCCCATAATGGATATTCATAGTCATCATTAATGGTAGCTAAAGCTACGTGAGCATTTTGCGGAACAATCTGATTATATTTTTGATAAGCAGGTGTAATATCGGGTCTTGCCCACGTTTGTAAAGCAATTCTCTCTGTATCAAAAGCTGATGGTCTACCCATTGCTGTAACTGGAAGGCATCTTTCATTCAAATAAACTGCTAAAATTGCTGAGAATGAACCAATCAAAATAACCAAGCCAAGATATAATTTCAAAAAGCTAAACTTTCGTGTATTTACATCCCAATTTGTAAAAATCAATGATAAAAATGGAACGGCATATACGGCGGTGCTTATCATGTAACGCCCTTTCCAAGGGTCATACGCTGCGGTGAAAGCTATTGCTAAAAAGTGAAATACGAAGGCAATCGCTAAAATATAGTACGCTTTCCCTTTTCTGATTACGCCAACAAGAACCAATAGAATTAACGGTAAAATCAAGGCAAATCCAAAAACGCCTAAATAGGGATTTGCATTAAAAAACTCAAATCTTCTTTTATATGTAAAAGGAATTATGGTGTAATCGGTTGTTTCTTGTAATCGTAAAGTGGTTTTTTGTTCTAATTTAATGAGTGGCTTTTTCATTAAATCATTCAATTCTTCGCCAACATTCCAGTTACGTAAACCATCTAAATTAACCATGTCAATTGTATAACGAATGACATTTCGTGAACCTTGTATCAGCAAGTTTTTTTTCGTTCCCGCTCGTTCAATAGATTGGTGTTTAAGTGCGGTTGGTGGACCAATTGGATTGTCATAAACTTTCAGATTGGTTAAATAACCAGTTGGTAAAGTAAAAAGGCAAATTCCAATGAGTAGACCTAAGAAAAGATGTTTGAAACGGGCGAAAATTAGCCAAAATACTGAAGTATTCTCTGTGATTTTTTCATATTGTTTTTGAGGACTAAAACTTGGGTTTTTTATACTTATAACTTTTTTCCAATTTTCTTCATAAAATACGGTGTACAAAATTATACAAAAAAGTGGTGGGAATGAAAATGCAAAAGTTATTTTATGTCCTAAGGCAATTCCAAAGGTTAACCCTGCCAAATATAAATACCTTCTCCAAAGTTTTTCACGGTATGTAAAGAGAAAATATACCAAACAAGTTAAGTAGGACGCTAACACAATGTCTGTTTCTGTGGTGATAGATTGCATTAAAACATTCGGTAACAACCACATTACTAAAGCACAAAATACGCCTGCCGAGAAATTATTACTGATACTTCTACCAATACCAAATGCTCCAAATCCAGTTATCAAATAGGCAGAATGATGAATGGCTTTGAACCAATTTTCACCTTTACCCGACATTAAGTAATTGTATATTTGAAGCGTACAAATACTTTTAGGGTATGTATCAATATTCCAATTTGTTCCTCCAAAATGAGACATTGTACCGTGTTGAAGGTAATAAAGCAATCGGTTTAGATGCCCAGTCATACTGTCCCATTCATTGGGAGGAGTATAAATAATGAGTAATAAGTTCGTTATTTCAACAATCGCAAATGTGGCAAAAAGTCCTCCAAATACTAATTTCAAGAATAAAGAAAGTCCACCAAACCAATTCCAAACCAATTGAATCCGACTGCCAATTATTTCAAAAAATGTAAAATTTTCACGTCGATCTCTGGCAAAAAACTTGGCAAAAAATATATAAAAGACGAATACTGGTATAAAAACGCCCCAAGCCCAAAATCTTCTATCGTTGAGCTTATTGACTTCTGAAAGTACGAATCCAGTTACTATCACGCTTCCGCAAAATACAATATATGCAGTAATAATTATATCAATCAAAGATTTCCTACATACTCTTGCTGCAACACGGACAACCAAACCGATAAATATTAGGAACAATATGGGGTAGAAAAATACCATAATTATAGACAGTTGTTTACGATTTCTGCAATTTTTTTAACATCATCGTGCGCTAAATCATAATAAAGTGGAAGTGCTAAAGCACGAACAGCATAATCATCAGAGATGGGGCAGTTGCTTTCATTAATAACAAATTTTAGGCTACTTAAAGATGGATAAAAGTATCTTCTTGGAAAGATTTGTTGGGCTTCTAATGTTAACCTAACCTTCACCAAAGTAGATTCTGATTCGAAAAAGATGGGATAATATGCGTAATTATGTTCAGTAGGTAGCGTTACAAGTGGTTTTATTAACTTATTCCAATTCAAAATGTTATCATATAAATCAAATATTTGACGACGTGCTTCAATGATTTCGGGTACTTTTGGTAATACACACAAGCCCATTGCTGCATGAAATTCAGAGTTTTTGCCATTTATTCCGACGGTTAAATAATTGTCTCCAATGTGTCCAAAACTACGATAACGGTCAATTAAGTAAGCATAATCATCATTATCTGTAAAAATTGCTCCACCTTCAGTTGAATGAAAAACCTTTGTGGAATGAAAACTACAAGTGCTAATATCTCCATAATTGAAAATGGAAGTGCCATTTACTTTTACACCGAAGCAGTGAGCTGCATCATAAATCAATTTCAATTTATGTTTTTGGGCAATTTCTGCCAACTTATCAACATCGCAGGGGTTTCCATACACATGGGTAGCCAAAATTGCTTCCGTATTTTCATTAATTTGTGCTTCTACTTTCTGAGGATCAATACAAAAATCAGAAGTTAAAATATCGGCAAAAACAGGTTTGCAGTTTTCCCATAAGAGTGAATGAGTAGTAGCACAATAAGAGAATGGCGTAGTAATTACCTCTTTTTTGATGCCTAAAACTTTCAGTGCAATTTGAATAGCGATCGTACCATTACTTACAAATAAACAATGTTTTACGCCCAAAAAATCTTTCAATTTTTGTTCTAATTCACGAACTAAAGGGCCGTTATTCGTTAATTGATTATTTTTAAAGATACGTTCAACGTAGGCTTGATATTCTTCAATTGGAGGTAAATATGTTTTGGTAACGTTTATCATTTTATAGGTACTTTTGTTTAATGAAGTTTATGATTATCAGGTAAGTACATAATTATCTGATACATAATTATGTATACCTACCTGACACTTTCAAGCTCAAGTTGACTTATTGGGAAGTCTATTTTTGGTCTTACATAACCAGGCCATTTTCCATACCATGAGGTACCTACACGATGGTCTTCGATTTCAAAAATTAATGCTTCTTCAAAATTAAAAACAGCAGTTGAGGTATCTTTTACTACCATAAATGAAATTGAATACGATCCATCGTTTAGATAATTACCTGGGATTTCACATTCTGCATAAATGATTCCTTTTTCAAAGGATTTTGAGACCGTACCAATATTAAAAATACATTCACCGGTTAATGAGTTCAAATGTAAACTAATATTAAGGTTTGCTCCGTCCATCATATTCCAAAACTCAAGCTGAATTTTGAATGGCGTTCTGACATCAATATGTTTTTGATTATCAATAAAATCTGGAATTAATTTAATGCTTTTTAACCGTGCATTATCATTCCCAGGAGCTTCTTGGGGAGTTAACCACCACGATTCTAATGCTGTTTTCTGTACATGGCTTAGGTAGGTTGACAGTACCTGATTAGTTTCGCCCATTTCAATCATTTGTCCTTTTTGTAAGAACATAGACTTATTACAAAGCCCTTGAACCGCAGTTAGGTTATGACTAACAAAAAGAAGAGTTCTTCCAGAAGTAGAAGCGTCCTTCATTTTACCCAAACATTTACGTTGGAATTCCGCATCACCAACTGCCAACACTTCATCTACAATGAGGATCTCAGGCTCAAGATGAGCGGAAATGGCAAAACCTAAACGCACATACATTCCCGATGAATAACGTTTCACGGGAGTATCTAAAAATTTTTCTACCCCAGCAAAATCAACTATTGCATCAAAATGTTGTTTTATTACTTCACGTGTCATTCCTAAAATAGCTCCATTCAAGAAAATGTTTTCTCGACCAGATAGCTCTGGATGGAAACCCGTACCAACTTCCAATAAACTGGCAACCCTACCTTTTATGGTGATCTTACCTTCGGTCGGTTCAGTAATTCTACTTAATACCTTTAGTAATGTTGATTTACCAGCTCCGTTGGAGCCAATAATACCAACTCTATCCCCTTGCTCAATTTTGAAGCTTACACCTTTTAAAGCCCAGAAATCTTCATGGCTAACTTTGTCTTCATCTTTTTTAGAGAAGAGATTTTTAATATTATCGGTTACTACTTCGCTGAGCGTATTTCCTTTAGCATTGCCTTTAATATGGTCAATGATATATCTTTTACTTATATTTTCTGCTTCAATTACTGTCATGTTCAAAAGGAGGGTATCTCTATTACTTTAAATATTTAAAGAGGATGATTCATCGTAAGATGAAATTTAATTATTACAGTTAAATATAATCAACAAATGAATTTTCTTTTTTTCGAAAGAATATTACTGACAAAATAGTTGTTATCGTGATAAAAACAACTGACGGAATAATAGTATCCCACTGGAAATACTGGTAATTGGGAATTAAACACCAACGAAATCCTTCTATAATGCCTGCTAAGGGGTTAATCCATTGATAGATTGGATACCAAGACAGATTTTGAATTGTAGCAATTGGATAGGCAACAGGACAAACGAAAAAGCCATATTGAACAATCAAAGGTACAATTTGTTGAAAATCTCGATATTGAACATTTAGAGAAGCAAAAATTACCCCTAAACTAAGTGACGCAAAGAAAGATAATATCAAGAAAAAAGGCACAAATAAAATATGAATTGTAGGTGGGTATCCACTGTACCACAAAAATGGAATCATTACTAAAAAACCTACGAAAAAATCTAATAATGGAACTGCTACTGAACTAATAGGCATTAATAATCTTGGAAAATAAACTTTTGACACTAAGTTAGCATTTCCTGTAATACTATTACTTACCTGTTGAAAAGACATAGCGAAAAAATTCCAAAAAATTACGCCTGTAAAAATAATGATTTGTAAAGGAATCGCTGATTTATTCTCAATTTTAGCCACTTTATCGAAGGCAAAAACAAACACAGAAACAGTTAAAATAGGTCGGAAAATGGCCCAAGCTACCCCAACAAAAGTTTGTTTATATTTTACGGTGATATCACGAATGGCTAATATAAAAAGTAACTCCTTAAATTTCCATAGGTCTTGCCAATAATACCTCTCTGACCTTCCTGCCTCTATAACTGTTTCTTGCATAATTTTTTACTATTCTAAATTTTGTTAATTTCATTTAATGATTGTTTAAAAGCAATGTAAACAATTGCTAATAACAGTCCAATGATTGAGCCAAGTATTACCCCTTTTTTTGTAGGGTTAAGTTCTGGAGATATTGGTAATTCAGCATCATCAATTCGATTTAAAAGCGGTGTTTCTTTCGCCATTGAAAACTTTAAATTATCTAAATTTTTAAGTGATTCAAAATACATACCTTGTAACTGACCACTGTTAGTCTGTAATCTCTGTTGTTGAATTAACCCCTCTTGAACAATTATTTGCTGATTTTGGTCAGCATATCTTGCGGCAGCACCTTGAGTACGATATAACTCACGTCTAAGCGAGTCAACCCTGTGGTCAATCAAAACTAATAATTCTCTTGTCTTCTGAGTTTTAGTTTCTTTATAAAAATCAGTAACGATTTTTAAATAAAGATTAGCCCAAATATAAGAGAGTGTATCGTTTCTTGTGGTTACAGAAAGTGATAAAAAGGAGGCTTTTTTACTATCATTTGCCACCAAAGTATAAGGCATTAAATAGTTCTGAACCAATCTAACCATTTTATGCTCATTTGTAGTGGCAGAATCATATTTATCATGGGTAAATTTGAAGGTTTGTATTTCTAAATTGTCTTCCATTTCATCCTTCAAAATACCACTTTTTTGGAGGTAGTAATTCCCAAAAATGTAGTATTTTCCATGTACGTTCACTCTTGATAAAACGGCTCTATTATACAAATTCTTAGTTTTCAACAATTCAATAAAATTATCTCCGCTAAACAATCCTGCACTTGCAGAATTAGCACCACTTATACCAAAAGCACTTGCCAAGTCTGAAAGGCCTCCACTACTACTTGCACCACCATTCTCTAAATTGAATACAATTTTTGCAATATAGATTGGTGGTTTACGGGTTAGTATTTCAAATATGTAGCCTCCAGCAGTACCTAAAACGACGGCTAAAATAAGAGTTTTCCAATTTTTGACAATTAAATTTTTGAAGGAAACCAGTTTTTTAACAATATCATTGAAAGAAAATTGGTCTTCGGGTAATGTGTTATATTGATTATCTGACATTATTAAAACTTTAAAGTAGTCTAAAATTTTGTTATTTTTATTTGCCAATATTCTTTAATAGTAAAAAGAAAGTTGAAATTCCAGTTATACTTGATGAAAGAATAGTAATTGTTTGTAATAGTTGTTGAGAAGCAACCTGTTTTGCATTCATGCGAGGAACAACTATTTCAGAACCAGGTTCTACCTTAGGGTATACATTGAATAGACCCAATAATTTACGAGTTCTATCAACTGATCCATTGGCATAAACGATGTAAGAGCGTTTTCTGGCGGATAAATCTGTGAAACCACCTGATTCAGAGATATAATGTTTAAAGGGCATTCCGACCATAAACCTTGTAGATGTTGGGTAAAGTACTTCTCCTTGCATTCTTACCGTTTGAGGCTCTTTAGGAATTCTGATAATATCACCATCTTGCAAAAGCATATCAGCAACAGTTCCTGGATTATCCAATGCTCTGACTAAATCTATTCCTATTGATTCTTCAGATTCTTCTTTGACTTCGTCAATCCGAACCGATACGTCCGCACTATTATCGCTTAAATCGTTGGCTTGCTTTCGTTTCCTATCGGCTTCTTGCTTACTAATTTTGAATTTACGGACTAAGGTTGCTCCTTTTGGGTAAGCCTGAGCATTCAAACCGCCGACTCTTTTTAGAATATCGGATATTTTCTCGTCTTTACGTTCCAAAGCATATACTCCTGGAAAAATCACCTGTCCTTCAACTGAAATAAATTGTTGTTTTTCGTAATTAGGCGAAGAACGAACAAATACTTCGTCAAACGGCTCAAGCATAAATTTAGAAGAAGTCTCATTTATTGATAAATCATTATTAATTGAAAAATTAAATTTTTCACCAATTGTTGAAGTTATTTGACTTGGGTCGTCTTGTCCGATATTTTTCTTTCTTCTAATTACTTCAATTCTTCCTGTAGCTGCTGATTCTTTTAAACCTCCAGCTTTTTGGATTAAATCCTCAACTGTCATGTTTTTGATGTAAGGGAAAGAACCTGTTGGTGTTATAATTGAAGCGCCAGTTGGTGGAGCAGCAACCCCTGTTGAACCGCTTGCTGCTGGTGCAGAAGTGAGCGGTGCTGTAGCTTTTAAGTTAATTTCACCTTGAATACGAACCGTGTAATTCTCCATTAATTCCAATCCAGAATAAACTGTAATAACGTCTTCTCTTTTGAGAATTACGTCTGGAATTTTGCCAGATATAATATCGTTATAATTTACCGAGATATTTTCTTTTAATAAATTATCTTGTAAACGTTCAATCGAAATTCGAGTTAGAAAAGCGTCTTGTTTAAAGCCCTCCGCTCTTTTAATCAATTTTGTCAAGGTTTGATTATCACTTACTGAATATCTGCCCGCTCTGAAAACTGCCCCATTTAAAGAAACTGCATTTTCAATACGGTCGGTTAAAATTCGTTCAATCGTAATTACATCACCTGATTTTGGGTAGAAAGATGAAAGTAGATCACTATTCAAATCAATCAGTTTTATATCCTTATCTGTAAAACGTTGTATTTTTAATATCTGATGGTAAGCATCAGGCAAAAATCCGTTACCATATTCATTAACGATTTTCTCTAAACTTTCGTTAGGAAGATTTTCAAAAATTGCAGGTTTTTTGATTTGTCCCTTAACTTCAATGCGTGATTTATATGAACCTACTTGAATTAAATCTTGGTCTTGCAAAGAAATATTTTGACGAAGATTTCCGGTTGTTAATAAGTCATATAAATCTACTTGAGCAACAAGTCGTTTGTCCCTAATTACCTTAACATCACGGAAAGTACCATTCTCATTTGGACCGCCAGATAAGTAGAGAGCGTTCATCACTCTTGACAAGGAAGACATCGAATAAGTACCAGGTGCGACAACTTCCCCTAAAATTGTAACTCGAATAGTTCGGATGCTTCCTAACGAGACGGTAGCGGTAGTATTAGGAGCGGAACCGTTATAAGATTTTAATCCAACGTATATTTTGGATAGTCGATCTACAATTCTTTTCTTGGCTTCTTCAATCGTGATTCCACTCACAAAAATATTGCCTACTTTTGGAATTCTAATAAACCCTTCAGAAGTAATTGGAAGATTATAATGTTCTTCTGAAAAGCCGTTAATGTCTATGATTAATTCATCATCGGTTCCGAGTGTGTAATTTTTGGGAGTAGGAATTTTTAATGAAGTCTCAAACGAGATATTTGAATTGTTGAAAATATTGAAGCCAAATATCTTTTTTCGTAAGGCAACCACACCCGAATCTACCGTTGGAAGCACATTGCTGGCACTTCTCACAGACTTAATGGAATCTCCGATTATTTTTTCTTTACCTGATTCCACAACTCTTCGAGGTGCATTAGTAGCAGCCGAAGATGTAGTAGTAGGAGTTCTTGGAATTTGGGTTGGGAATGTGATATTCGGAAATGACCCAAGCGGAAAGCCTTGAGAATTTGCTCTATTGATTGTAAAAATAGAACAAAAGGTGAAAAGGATTAATAAATTTTTTTTAGAAGGTTGGAAAAAAGAAAATTTATTTATCTTTTCACAAAAGCGAATTGCCAAATCATTTTTTAACATATTAAATCTTAGCCTTTAAGGTTGATTAAGGATTTTTTCAAAGTTTGGATGGAGTAAATTCCTCATTCTGATAATTTCAAAACACAAAGTAACTCAACTTTTTGTTAATTCACACGACCATTTGATAGATTAATTATGTCGAGAACAATTAAATCTTGCTAATTTCATAGTTTATTAATGTTTTTTGTAGTTTTGTTGTTCAGTTGACGTTTAATCTTAATGTAAGGTTACATTTATTTTTAAGTTTCTAAGTATTTCTGTGTTATTCGGAACAACTGCCACCTAAACCTAAATATTTTACTTTAATACATCCATAAATTAAAATCCTTTCTTTTTAATATGTCCACAATACCAGAAAATGTAAAATATACCGAGGACAATATTCGGTCGCTTGATTGGAAAGAACATATCCGTCTTCGCCCAGGCATGTATATTGGTAAGTTGGGAGACGGCTCATCTGCCGATGATGGAATCTATGTCTTAGTAAAAGAAATCATGGATAATTCAATTGATGAACACATGATGGGAAATGGGAAAACGATTGAAATTAAAATTTCAGATCACCGTGTTGAAGTTCGTGATTATGGTAGGGGCATTCCTTTAGGAAAAGTTATTGATTGCGTTTCCAAAATAAATACGGGTGGTAAATATGATTCAGGAGCTTTCCAAAAATCGGTTGGTTTAAATGGAGTTGGTACAAAAGCAACCAATGCTTTAGCTTCCTATTTCAAAGTGCAATCATTTCGAGATGGTAAAACTAAATGGGCAGAATTTAAACAAGGTGAATTGACAAATGAATCTCCCGATGGTAGTGATTCAAATGGACGAAATGGTACGCACGTAGTTTTTGAACCAGATAATTCTATTTTTAAAAACTATCATTATATTCCTCAGTTTCTGGAATATTTAATTTGGAATTATGCTTATCTTAATGCTGGATTAACCATTAATTTCAATGGACAAAAGTATTTTTCTCAAAAAGGTCTTTTTGATCTTTTGAATAAATATTCTGCCGAGGATGAAAGGCGTTATCCAATTATTCATCTTAAAGGTAATGATATTGAGCTCGCTATTACTCACGGAAATCAATATGGAGAAGAGTATTACTCGTTCGTAAATGGGCAGAATACAACCCAAGGTGGAACGCATTTACAGGCTTTTCGTGAAGCATTAGTAAAAACAGTTCGGGAATTTTATAAAAAAGATTATTCGCCCGAAGATGTTCGTACAAGTATAGTAGGTGCAATTGCTATTAGAGTTCAAGAACCCGTATTTGAATCACAAACCAAAACAAAATTAGGTTCAAGTAATATTTCTCCCGATACTAATTCACAATCGGTAAGAAGTTTTATTGGCGATTTTGTGAAAGTTAATCTTGATAATTTTTTGCACAAAAACCCGACTACTGCGGAGGCAATCAAAAAGCGAATTGAGCAGTCGGAACGAGAAAGAAAAGATATGGCAGGGATTAAAAAACTTGCCAATGATAGAGCGAAAAAAGCTAATCTCCATAATAAAAAATTAAGAGATTGTCGAATTCATTTGACCGATGAAAAATCGGATGATAGATACGAAACTATGCTTTTTATCACAGAAGGTGACTCTGCGAGTGGTTCAATCACAAAATCTCGAAATGTACAGACACAAGCAGTATTTAGTTTGAGAGGTAAGCCTTTGAATTGCTTTGGTTTAACTAAAAAAATTGTTTACGAAAATGAAGAATTTAATCTTCTGCAACACGCTTTGAATATTGAGGAAGGTTTGGAAGGATTACGTTATCACAAAATAATTATTTCGACGGATGCCGATGTAGATGGAATGCACATCCGTTTGTTGATGATGACTTTTTTCTTGCAATTTTTTCCTGATTTGGTAAGAAACGGACATTTATATATCTTGGAAACTCCTTTGTTTAGAGTAAGAAATAAAAAGGAAACGATTTATTGTTACGATGAAACTGAAAAGCAAAAAGCTATGATAAAGTTGAGTCCAAAGCCAGAAATAACCCGTTTTAAAGGTTTAGGAGAAATTTCGCCAGAGGAATTTGGAAAGTTTATTAATGATGATATTAGACTTGAACCAGTTATTTTGACGAAGGATACAACAATTCCTAAAATTCTGACGTATTTCATGGGTAAAAATACTCCCGACCGTCAAAAATTTATTATTGAAAATCTAATTGTAGAAAAAGATCCTGCCGAATTAGCAGCCTAAATTAATTGATAATTGATAACCATGTCCCTCGAAGAATTAAGAAATCAAATCGACTCAATTGACAACCAAATGCTTGAAATTCTCAATAAGCGAATGGAGGTTGTAAAACAAGTTGGGGAATTAAAAAAGAGTACTCAAACCGTTATTTATCGTCCAGAAAGAGAAAAGCAAATTGTTGATAGATTAGATTCTATGAATAAAGGACTGTTGAATCGGGCAGCCATTGAAGCGATTTATTTAGAAATATTTGCCGTTTCCCGAAATCTTGAATTACCCGAAAAAATAGCTTACTTGGGACCAGAAGGTAGTTTTACGCATCAAGCCGCTGAAAGCAGATTCGGTGCCATGAGTGATTATTTAGCCCTTCCGAATATTCGTTCAGTATTTCAAAGTGTGGATACAGGTCGTGCAAGATTCGGAGTTGTACCGATTGAGAATAATTTGGAAGGAATTGTAAAAGAAACCATTGATTTACTCAATGAAACTGACCTTAAAATTGTGGCGGAGGTTGTGATTTCTGTACATTTTACGTTTGCAACAAAGGCAGAGAAGTTGTCAGATATTAAGAAAATTTATTCAAAAGACATTGCATTTGGACAATGTGAAAAGTTTTTGAATGACTATTTTGGAGCAAAAGAAGATGATTTTTTTGTACAAGTAGATTCAACTTCTAAAGCCGCAAAGTTGGCAGGGCAATCGTCAGATTCTGCTGCAATTTGTTCACATATTGCCGCAAAATTATTCGACGTACCCATTTTATTTGATAATATTCAAGATTCTGCTCAAAACAGAACTCGCTTTTTTATCATTGGAAAAGACTTTATTAATCAAAAAAGTGAAAATGATAAAACTACCGTTATTGCTCGATTACCCGAAGACGGAAAACCTGGAACGTTGGTAAGATTTTTGCAAGAATTTGAAAGTCAGGGAATTAACTTATTGAAAATTGAAAGTCGTCCAGTAAAAGAAGGTGAACAATTCAACTTTTGGTTTTTAATGGAATTTGATGGCTATTTTCTTGATGACAGTGTTCAGAGTATTATGGCAAAACATACTTCTGAAATTAAATGGTTAGGAAGTTATGTTAAAACGGTTTAAAATAAATGAGCGTAAGTCTTCAAAAATGTTTCAATGGGTTGCATTGCGGCATCAACAAAATATTTAATGTATTGATTTTCAGTTTGTTGAATAATATTTACAGGGGAGTCTACTAATAATAGGTTCCCTTTTTGCATAATTCCAATTCGGTTGGCAACTAAAAAAGCATCTAATAAATCATGGGTCACAAGGATACAAGCAATACTTTCTTGCTTTATAATTTCTACTATTTTAGTCCGCAAATGAGTTCTATTAATAGAATCTAAATTACTGAAAGGTTCGTCCAACAAAAGAACCAATGGTTCATCCGCAATGGCACGTGCAATGGCTGTACGCTGTTTTTCTCCTCCCGAAACTTCACGGGGCTTTTTATCTTTCTTTTCAGTGATTCCACACAACGCTAAAAGTTGCTGTACCCGTTCAATTCTGTACTCATGCGTGTAATGCGTGAGGGCAAGGTCTATGTTTTCAGCAATTGTATAATCGGGTTTTAATCGATAATCTTGTGGAACGAGTTTTATATCGGGCAAATCTCTAATTAAACGGTTGAAATATAAGTCAATTGCTTGATTATTAAGTATTAATGAACCAGAATCGGGCGTGATATTTCCAGAAATAATATTTAATAATGTCGTTTTTCCTGAGCCACTTTCTCCAACAATTGCCAAGATTTCTCCTGATTGCAGTTCTAATGAAATATTATTGACAACTACTTTTTCCTGATATGTTTTGGTAATATTCTGTAATTTGAGCATTTTATTCTTTTACTTTCTCCCAAGTAATTTTTCGATATTCAGAAAATATGAGCAAAGAAATTGTTAAAAATATGGGTGTTAAAATGATGACTCCGTAGGCAGTTTTACTAACAAAATAATGGATTCCTCCAATGATTGGGACGACTATTAAAAGGACGATAATTCTTGTCCAATTTTTGCCAGCTTTGTTCTGCTCTGAAATATCTTTGGAAAATGGCATTGAAAATTGTCCAATTATTATGCCCGTACTAATAAATAAAAGGGTATTGACAAAGGCAAAAATGATGTCATCAATTACTTCTAAACCAAATTTATAGACCATTATTGCTCCAACAACTGTAAAAATTGGGATTGCCACTTTTATAATTATTGCCTTAATTCCGCCTAAAATAATATTTCCCGGAAACTGAATTGGTGAATTTTTAAAAATCCAAGCAGCCTTCCAATCATCAGAAAAATATATTTGTTGAATAACGCCATAAACGCAGAATGTTGTATAATATAAAACCATCCATCTCGTAAATCCCTGTTCTTTAGCATCGGTGAAGATTTTAATCATAAAATAAATTTGCAATCCAAAGATGGGATAGGCTCTAATTTTGAATTTTCTATCTCGATTTGTTATCTTCCAAACAAAAGTAAAAGCGGCTCTTTCGAGTAAATTTTTAGTAAATATTCTTGATAGGAACGACGAAAAACCTGTATCATGAGTAATTGATGCTTGTTTTTCAACATTATCAGGAGTTCCATATTCCGATAAACTTTTGGAAAATAAGGGAGCTAAATAGCGATTCATTACAAAAAGCGACAAAAAAGGAATTGTCATTATTAATAGCCCAAATATCAAAAAAGGCGTATCAAATTTATGGTTCACCAGTATTTCCATTGCTCCTGCAAACCAAGCAGGCGGAGTAATATAATGCCACCATTTGATATTTATCGTTTGGTCTAAAAATAAGGTTGAAATTAATTTTGAGCCAAATTGGTAACCAATCATTAAAAATACGGAAAAGAATATTTGTGCATAGCCAATAATATCTTTTAAACGCTCTCCATTGACTATTTTAGTTAAGAAAAGATAAAGAATTGCGGTTAATAAAACGGTGATTATACATAATAAAACTACGCTTAGGAAATAAATTAAACCTGCTAAAAAACCTAATTTAACAATTGTGAATACAATTGAACCCAAAGAATTAGCCAGCGTAAGGGTTAGAATAAAAACGGAAATATGAATCAAACGAGCCATCCAAATTACCTTACTTTCGATTGGGCGAGGAATTAAAATGATATTATCAGAAGTATCAAAAAGCACATCAATGAAATCAGAAATCATATTGAAGGCAATCATGAACATAATAAAGGCAAAATTCCAGAGATAAATATTGTAAACAGTTTCGTTAATTGAAAGAATCATTATACCAAAAAGGAAACTAAAAAGAGCTTGAAATCCTAAAGATTTTACAAAAGTATTATTGTCTTCTTTGTTTTGTTTTTGTTTATTTTGATTGCCGTGAGCTCTTCGATTTTCAATCATCATTTTTACTTCAACAATTGCTCGTAAAGATGAATAATCAATGGCTAACCATTTAAAAAGCCATTGGATTTTGTCTAAAATAAATAATACAGTTTTGGTCATGGTAGAATGTTATGTTTTTATGAAAGTGCTGAAATAAATTCATTTGAAAGCGTTTGGTCTTCTTGACTATTCCCAGTGAGATTGCTAAAAATACCTTCCAATGAGCCAGAAGTGGCATTATTTTTCAATTCAGCAAAAGTGCCATCAGCAACAACTTCTCCTTTATTAAGGATGATAATTCTGTCAGATAGTTTTTCAACGACATCCATGATATGGGAAGAATAGATGATTGTTTTTCCTGCTTCCTTTAATTTTGACAATATTTCTTTTACTAAAATGACAGCATTTGCATCTAAACCTGAAAGCGGTTCATCCAAAAAAATGATTTCTGGATTATGAATTAAGCCAGAAATTAACAAAACTTTTTGTCTCATTCCTTTTGAAAAGGTATTCATCCTACTATTTATGACCTCTTTTAACCCTAAAATAGTTAATAATTCTGTGGCTCTTTTTTCAATAACCGCATCTTCAAGTTGATAAAGTCTTCCGATAAATAATAAATATTCCATTGGCGTTAAAACTTCATAGAGAATGGCATTTTCAGGTACATATCCAATTCGTTTTTTTACTTCCATTGAATTTGTTTTAACATCAAAACCTAATACGGAAACTTGGCCCGTAAAATCGCCTAACATTCCAATTAGAATTTTTAAAGTAGTGCTTTTTCCTGCACCATTTGGACCAATATATCCAGTAATTTGTCCTGCATAAAAATTCAAATTGATGTCTTTCAAAATCAATGTTGAATCATAAACTTTGTTTAAATTTTTGATTGTGATTACAGGTGTTAAATTCTCCATGTTGTTAAGAAGGGATTGTTTTTGATTAGTTGAAGTAAATATAGAAATTATGTAAACATACAAACTAAATGGTAAATTTAAACATAGAACTGTATGGAACAATTCGCCATTTTCCTATACTTTTGTGAATTGAAAACCAATCTTTAACGAAAATCCAATGCTACTTTTAGGCTTAGACTTAGGCACATCTTCCATCAAAGCGTCCGTTGTAGACGGTTCAACGGGTAAATTAGTTGCTTCCGCACAATTTCCAGATACAGAAAATACTATTTCCTCCCCGCAAGAAGGTTGGGCAGAACAAGACCCAGAAATGTGGTGGAATTGCATTCAACAAGCCATTTTGCGTTGTAATGCCACAGGAAAATATAATCCTAAAGATATTAAAGCTATCGGAATTGCCTATCAAATGCACGGTTTAGTGATAGTTGATAGAGACTTAAACGTTCTCAGACCTTCCATTATTTGGTGTGATAGCCGTGCTGTGGAAATTGGCAATACGGCTTTTGAAGCGATAGGAGCGGAGCAAAGTTTGTCACATTTGTTGAATTCTCCAGGTAATTTTACAGCTTCTAAATTGGCATGGGTCAAAGAAAATGAACCACGAATTTACGGCTCTGTCTATAAAATTATGTTGCCTGGCGATTTTATTTCAATGAAATTAACGGGGGAAATTACTACCTCAAATTCTGCTTTATCAGAAGGAATTTTCTGGGATTTTCAAACAAATGCGGTTTCTCAAAATGTGATGAAATATTATGGTTTTTCTTCAACTATATTGCCTGATATTCGTCCAGTTTTTTCAAATCATGGGGGTTTGAGTAGTTCAATGGCAGATTTATTGGGCTTGCAAGCGGGCGTTCAAGTGACTTACAAAGCGGGTGACCAACCCAATAATGCCTTATCACTCAATGTATTAGATCCTGGTGAAGTAGCAGCAACGGCTGGAACTTCTGGCGTTATTTATTCAGTTTCCGATAAAATAAGTTATGACCCAAAATCAAGGGTAAATACTTTTGCTCATGTCAATCATCAAATGAATAATGAAAACCGTTTAGGGACTTTGTTATGTATTAATGGAACAGGAATTTTGAATCGTTGGGTGCGTGATAATATCGCAGGAGGCATGAATTACCAAACGATGAATGAGTTAGCCGCTAAAATTACGGAAGGGGCAAATGGTTTAAAAGTGCTACCTTTTGGTAATGGAGCAGAACGAGTTTTGGAGAATAAAACGATAAGTTCAACTTTTCAAGGGATTAATTTTAACATTCATACCAACGCACACATTATTCGTGCGGCACAGGAAGGCATTGCTTTTTCGTTGAAATATGGAATGGATATTATGGCTGAAAATGGAACAAAGCCTTCGGTGATTCGGGCAGGAAAAGCCAATATGTTTTTGAGTGAAGTTTTTTCGCAAACGCTCGTCAATGTTACGGGGGTCAGTGTTGAATTGTATGATACTGACGGAGCAAAAGGTGCGGCTTTGGGGGCAGGAATTGGTAGTCAATATTTTACAAATCCGAAAGATGCTTTTGTAAACATGGAGAAAATTGGTTTGATTGAACCCGATGCCTTAAAATTAAATGCGTATCAAGAAATTTATGCAGATTGGAAAATGTATTTAGATAAAAAGTTATAGATTTTAAATTAAAGGAAGGTGTTCATAAATTTCGTTTTTAGGAATACCTTCCTTTATAATA
>JACMRQ010000026.1 GCA_014376355.1 Arcicella sp.
AAGGTGTAAAATCAAAAAAGATGAACGCAACGAGCGGAGCAATCCAAAAAACCATTTTAAAGAACAATTCAAAAAGGTAATTGAAACACCGTCTTTATTTGACGTTTCGGGATTGTTGAAACTAACGGAGCAACAAAAACAATGGATTAGTAAAACGTAATAAATAAATCAATTCAAACATTCAAACAATTAAACATTTAAAATCATGGAAGCATTAATTGAAATTAAAGGAATGAATTTATCAGTAAAAAACGTTGAATTACCACCGTATTTTGCAGAAATTACTTCTCAATATGACTACTTTGTGGAGGTAAAACGCCACTTATCGGACGTATTTATGGAGTTCTATCATTCCGATACGTTTAAAGAAACTGACAACACGGACGGGATTAGGGTTTTTCATTTTCATTTAAACGAAATGTTAGATAATCTATTTGTTGCCCAACAGCAGGAACGCCAAAACACAATCAAAACATGTATTGCCCAACAGCAGGAACGCAATAATTAAATCCAAGTGTAAATCATTGAAGAAAAGAAAAACGTTTTATCATCATTCAGATAGGCGTTTTTCTTTGGTTTAAAGACTTTGATATATTGTTAGGATAAATTATATTTGAATAGAAAAGAACCCGTTAGAATCAAGTAAAACCCTTATCTAATGAATCAAAACCCTACTTACCCTACATACCAAGATATTGACGAACTGCCTGTATTTAATAAAAGGCATGTCTTTATGGAAATATTCTTTCGGGTGCATAGCAAACAACCCGTGGACAGTTTAATATCAATCAGAAAATCATACCACAAAGCAGAGTTGATTTTTGTAAAAAAGTACAAAGCCAAAGGCTATAAATCCGATGAAAGTTTTTTAAGGACTTATTACTATCATCTTGGTAGTAAGCAGGTGCGGTAGGGGTACATCATAACTCTGAGACAAACCCTCTTACAACCGTTTAGCCAACACGACACGAAAAATATTGAAATTTTAGGAGGGGGGGGATAATTTAATTGAGATTTTTAAAAACGTTCTTCATTGAGAGGAGCGTTTTTTGTTTTAAAAAGTGTACCCCAAATTAAAATATTTCCAAAAAGTGTACCCCAAAGTGTACCCCGATGAAAACAAAAACGCCTAACTAATTAATAGTCAGGCATTTAAAATAGTATTTTGTGATCCCGACAGGATTCGAACCTGTGACCCACAGATTAGAAATCTGTTGCTCTATCCAACTGAGCTACGGAACCTTTTAAAGTAAAATAGTTATCAAAAAAATGATAACTATTTTAGTCGGGGTGGCAGGATTCGAACCTACGACCTCCTGCTCCCAAAGCAGGCGCGATACCGGGCTACGCTACACCCCGAAAATTATAACCTGTACAAAATTGAAACTTTGGAATTACTTCTATCAATTTTTTGCGGAGAGTGAGGGATTCGAACCCTCGGTACCCTTGTGAGGTACGGCAGTTTAGCAAACGGCTCCTTTCGGCCTCTCAGGCAACTCTCCTTAATACATTTGGTTTCTTTTTCGATACCCTTGTTGTATTTAGGTTGTACAAAGGTACGCTTTTTTTAAATAAAAATACAAGCCGTTTGAATAAAAAACTTGAATTATTTTATGAATTATTTGTTAATAACTCTGTATTAATTTGAAAAACAGATAGTTATTATACGTTTACCTGTAAAGATTTTTTATTAAATATTTTAATTTAAGTAGGGTTTTTCCTAAATCTGGGTATCTTTTATATAATTTCACTATACTAAAGTATAAAAAAATGGGTAGATTAAATCAATTCCGTTTTTGAGTTTTACTTGTGTAATTGGTAGTTATTAAAAAAAGTGTTGATAAACACTTTTGGTTGTAATCAACGGTGAATAGTTTAGTTACAAGGTGATGGTATCTAAGTTTATGAGAGAATGATAGACTCTTTCTCACATACCGTGTTATTTTTGCTCTCAGGGTTGCCCAATATCGTTCAATATGATTGGTTTGTCCACTTTCTTTACCAACTTGTTGATGGTTTCTTTTTGCTTTCAAAATCGCATAAGATTCCCAGTTGTCGCTATAATTTTGGCTTTTAAGCTATTCAATTGGAATTTTTATAATAAGTTTGCGAAAGGCTATTTCATTTCTGTCGCCGATAACATAGGCTATAATTTGTTGGGTATTTCGACTGATATCTGTCCAAAAATCCACTGCTTATTTTTCTTGGTCTGACAGAATCCGTATATCTCATCAAATTGCACGGGCGACTCCGTCCAATATATCGTCAAATTATTGTTTTTCAGTCACTTGTGTCTTAAAATTTGGCATTACTAAGAAACAAAGACTCAACTCCTTGATTACTTGATAATAACTAATAAAAATACCCTTAAAACACGAGATAAACGCATTCTTTCCAAAAATGAACGCATCACGGCTTCAAAATCGTGTCAAAATTTTCGATGAAGCACTCTACTCATTAAACAGTCATTACATAAAACTCGTTGGTTACCATCTTTGGTAAATCCATTTTTGACCGTAGGAGCGACCCCGAATATTTTCACTTGAACAGAACAACAAGGGCATTTTTTTAATTTTGTGATGCCAAGCATTTTGATTCATTGGTTTTTATAATTCAAGACCACAAAAATATAATTTATCGAATGCTTTGTTTTATTATCAACACTTTGCAAGAATTACCAATAATCTCAACGATACAATATTTTATGGTTGCCAGTAGCAAAAAATCATTATACTATTTACCGTAGCCAATCCTTTGTTGGGCAAGATTGATTTGGTTGGTGCAGAGTAATGAATATTATGATTAATTTTAACAATAATTAACGGTACTGCCAATGAAGAAGTGCATTAAAACTTCAAATTTTCTTCAAAATGTATTCGTTTCTTTGTCTAAACAAATCTTATTGATGCGTAAATTCTTGCTTTCTTGCCTCACTATGGCTTCATTAATTAATCAATCTTTTGCGCAAGAAGGTTTAGATTTTTACCTGTCCGAAGCCCAAGGCAACAGTCCGCTTCTGAAAGATTATAAAAATCAGGTGCTGTTAAATCAATTGGATAGTTTACGCCTGTTAGCCAGTTTCAAACCACAGGTTACCGCTGGCACAAACAATTCTTATTATCCCTCTTTGGGTTCGTTTGGTTATGATAACGCCATCTCAAACGGTGGGAATTATTCAGCCCAAATTTTTATCAATAAACCTTTGATTCCTAAGCGGAATTTAGCAAATCAACTTGAAACAATTACCTTGCTATCTTCTGGTATCCAAGCTAATACAAAAATATCTCAGCAAGATTTGACCCGAACTATTACTGCTCAATACCTGATTACTTATGGGGATTATTTGCAAATTAAATTCAATCAAGAAGTATTGGAATTGTTTAAAAATGAAGAAGTAATTCTGAAAAAACTTACGCAAACCAATGTATATAAACAAACAGAATACTTGACTTTTTTAGTGACACTTCAACAACAAGAATTACAGTTAAAACGCTTAAAAATTCAGTTTTTGAATGATTTTGGCACGCTAAATTATCTTTGTGGAATAGCTCCTGAAAATAATCAATCAACTCAAATTACTGAAATTCCAACCCCTAATATTCCCTTTCCACAACTGCCCGAAGTCAGAAAGTCAATTTTTTACCGTCCTTATGTTTTTGACAGTTTAAAAATTAGAAATAGTGACCGTCAAATTGATTTTGCTTATAAAATTAGGGGAAATGTTTTTGCCGATGGCGGATTTGTATCATCATTTTCGATGCAACCTTACTATAATTTTGGGGTTAGTCTTGGGTTTAATGCAACCATACTTTTGTATGATGGCAGACAAAGAACGATACAACATAACAAAAATAAAGTTGCAGAATTGACCCGTCAGAATTATCGAAATTTCTTCCTCAAGCAATACACTCAGCAAACTTCCCAACTGGTTCAACAGCTTGAATTATACGAAAATTTGAGTGTAGAAATGCTCGACCAATTAAAATATTCACAGCGATTGATTGAGGCAAATAGCCGTTTAATTACAACGGGCGATGTTAGAATCGTGGATTATTTATTGGCAACAACTAATTTTTTAAATGCCAAAAATCAAATTACTTTAAACGAAATAAACCGTTTACAAATTAAGAATCAATTAAATTATTGGAATAAATGAGTCAAAATCTAAAAAAATATTTATTTTTTCTGCTGGTTTTTATCAGTACTTCGGCTTGTCATAAAACCGAAAAAATAGTAGAAGAAATACCAGTGGACTCTCGTACTCCCGTAACAGTTACGAGCGTAAACGAAGGAGAAATGCAAGATTTCTTGGAACTGAATGCCACTTCGGCATTTTTACAAAAAAGTTTTGTAAAAGCCACTTCTAATGGTTATTTGCAAAGTGTTTCAACAAAATTGGGGGAATTTGTAGCGGTCAATAAAGTGCTTTTTACCCTCAAAACAAAGGAAACACAAGGTTTAGGTAATATTTTAAATGGCTTAGATTCTACCTTTAAATTTTCAGGAATCACCAAAATCTCCGCTACTCAAAGTGGTTATATCATTCAATTGAATCACCAAAATGGGGATTATGTCCAAGATGGGGAACAATTGGCGGCTATTAATGAAATCAATAGTTTTGTATTTTTATTAGACTTGCCTTACGAGTTACGACCTTATATTTTGAATCAAAAATCAGTAAAATTGACCATGCCCGATGGTGAAATTTTAACGGGAACAATCGTACAAATGATGCCTACGGTTGATGCCATTTCGCAAACTGAAAGTGTGGCGATTAAAGTAAATGCTAACCACCAAATTCCAGAAAATTTAATCGCTAAAGTACGGATTGTAAAAAAGACCAAAATGAATGCTATATCCTTACCTAAAAAAGCCATTTTAACCGATGAAACTCAGTCGAACTTTTGGGTAATGAAATTGATTAACGCTTCAACTGCCGTGAAAATTCCGATTCAAAAAGGAATTGAATTGGGTGAAAGAGTTGAAATTTTATCGCCAAAATTTCAACTTAGCGATAAAATTTTGGTATCAGGAAATTATGGTTTGCCTGATACGGCAAGCGTGAAAATTGAGAAAGTAAACTAATATGAAAAATCTTTTTTCAACCTATAAGAGTCCAATCGCAGTGATGATGGCAATTATCATCATGGGTGGATTTTTTGCTTACAGTAAGTTACAAACTTCGCTTTTCCCAGAAATTACTTTCCCGAAGATAAAAATAATTGCCGATGCTGGCTTGCAACCCGTCAATAAAATGATGGTAACAGTCACTCGCCCTTTAGAAAATGCTATAAAGCAAGTGCCTGACTTGCAGATGATTAAAAGTATTACCAGTCGGGGAAGCTGTGAGATTTCGGCTTTTATGGATTGGAATGCTAACATTGATTTTAGTCAACAACGGATAGAATCAAAAATTGCTCAAATCAGAAATGTACTTCCACCTGATATTTCTATTACGGTTGAAAAGATGAATCCGTCGATTCTCCCAGTGAGTGGTTACACGCTTGAAAGCCATGACTTATCGCCCATCGAACTCAAACAATTAGCAACTTATACGATAAAACCTTTTCTTTCGCAGGTGTTAGGGGTGTCCGAAATTCGGGTTATTGGCGGGAAAAATAAGGAGTTTTGGGTGGAATTACAGACCCAGAAAATGAGTACGCTCGGTATTACACCTGATGCAGTCAATTTAGCTTTGAGTCAGACCAATATGCTCAAATCCAACGGATATTTGTCCGATTATCGCCTTTTATATTTGACCGTGACGGATGCTCAAGCCCTCAATAAAGCCGAAATTGAGAACATTGTGGTCAATAATAATGGAAAAAGAATCGTGATTTTGAAAGATATTGCCAACGTACAGGTGAACGAAGGCGTGGAATATATCAAGGTAAACGCTAACGGGAAAGACGGTATTTTAATTGCAGTCATCAAACAACCCAACGCTAATTTGGTATCACTTTCAGAAGAAATGACCTTTAAAGTCAATGAATTGCGAAAAATTCTTCCTAAAAATGTTCAGATAAAACCGTATTATTTGCAAGCTGATTTTGTGAATGAATCCGTAAAAAGTGTTAGCGATAGTTTATGGATTGGTTTGGCGTTGGCAATTGTGGTAGCTATTATTTTCTTGCGTTCTCTCAAAGCGAGTTTAACCATTTTGATAACCATTCCCATTACGCTTTGTCTGACATTGATTTGCCTAAAAGTGATTGGTTACACCTTCAATATTATGACTTTAGGAGCAGTTGCCGCCGCTATTGGGTTGATTATTGATGATGCCATTGTGGTGGTCGAGCAGATTCACCGAAGCCACGAAGAACACCCTGATGAACCTACTGCCTCGCTTTTGCCAAAATCCATTCAATATCTTTTTCCCGCCATGTTGGGGTCGTCCATCAGTACGATTGTGATTTTTCTGCCCTTCGTGTTGATGACAGGTGTGGCAGGAGCATATTTCAAAGTAATGACAGACACCATGATTATTACGCTGATTTGCTCGTTTTTTGTTACTTGGTTGGGCCTACCAGTGGTTTATTTATTGCTTTCGAGAAATGGAGTTTCTAAGAAAAAGGAAATAGTTCACGAAGTAAAACCTCAACGTTGGGTAGGCTTTTTTATCACTAAGCCCATTTTAAGTATTTTATTTATGATTGGTTTGATGGTTTCGGTTTATATCATTTTCCCAAAATTAGAAACAGGATTTTTGCCTGAAATGGACGAGGGAAGTATTGTCTTGGATTATAGCTCACCGCCTGGTACTTCATTGGAAGAAACGGATAGAATTTTACGAGAAGTTGAGAAAATTATTATCAAAGTTCCCGAGGTGGAAACCTACTCCCGCAGAACGGGTACACAGATGGGTTTTTTCATTACCGAACCCAACCGAGGCGATTATTTAATTCAATTAAAAAAATCTCGAAATCGTAGTACAGATGATGTAATAAGCGAAATTAGAACGAAAGTAGAAGCCTCTCAACCCGCACTTAGGATAGATTTTGGGCAAGTAATTGGCGATATGTTGGGCGATTTAATGTCTTCAGTACAGCCCATTGAGATAAAAATTTTTGGGGATGATAAGCAGAAATTGCATGAACTTTCTCGCAAAATTGCCAAGGAATTGGAAAAGGTTTCGGGCGTTGCCGATGTCTTTGATGGTATCGTCATTGCGGGTCCGTCCATCAACGTTAAACCCGAATACGTGAAATTAGCACAGTTTGGCATTACACCCACGAATCTCCAAAATCAACTTCAATTAGGATTACAAGGGACAATTGTGGGTAGTGTGTTGGAAAAAGAACGGGTTACAAGTGTTAGAATGTTATATCCCGATAGTCGGAATCATTCGGTGAGTGATATTGGAAACACAAAAATATTTCTGCCAAATGGCAAGTTACAACCCATTACTGCCCTTGCTGATGTATCGTTAAGCGAAGGCGATGCTGAAATTGAACGCCAAGATTTACAAGCCATGGGAGTAGTAACTGCTCGTTTGGATAATCGAGATTTGGGTAGTGCCGTCAAGGAAATTCAGCAAAAAATAGCTTCAAATGTGAGCTTACCAAACGGCTATCATATCCAATATGGAGGAGCTTATGCGAGCCAGCAAAAAAGTTTTCAAGAGTTATTACTGATTCTGATAACCTCCAGTTTGTTAGTTTTCGGGGTGATTTTATTTTTATTCAAGGAATTGAAAATTGCCTTTATCATACTTGTGGTTTCTGTTTTGGGCATTTCGGGGAGTTATATGGCATTGTTTTTTACAAATACCGCTTTGAATGTTGGTAGTTATACGGGGTTGATTATGATTGTGGGCATTATTGGTGAAAATGCCATTTTTACTTTCTTGCAATTCAAAGAATCTTTGCACAATGAACTCAGTCCACACGATGCCATTATTTATGCGATTTCCACCCGATTACGACCAAAATTAATGACCGCTTTGGGGGCAATTATTGCTCTTTTGCCCATTGCTTTGGGAATTGGAACGGGAGCCCAATTACATCAACCGCTTGCCATTGCCGTGATTGGAGGATTTTTAGTGGCTTTGCCTTTATTATTAATTGTGTTGCCAAGTTTATTGAGATTATTTTATCGGAATGTAAATAAAAATTAAACTGCTCATTTTGGTAATAAATATTTATATTTTCACTTTTCAAATATTAAAAAACGATGAAAAAAACTATTTTTATTCTGGGCATAATTGCCTCATTTTCAAGTATTTCATTTGCTCAAACAACCCTAAAAAAATCAACCGTTGTTGGGGGTGAAGGCGGTTGGGATTACCTTTCGGTCAGTGCTGAAGACCGTCGTTTGTATCTTTCTCATGGTAATCAAGTTGAAGTTTTAAATGTAGATACTCATGAAAAAATTGGGATTATTCCTGATACAAAAGGTGTTCATGGTATTGAGGCTGTCCCCGCCATTGGGAAAGGTTTTATTACTTCGGGGCGGACAAATTCAGTAATTATTTTTGACCTTAAAACTTTGGCTAAACTTTCAGAAATTCCTACAGGAGAGAATCCAGATGCACTTTTATACGATAAATTCTCTAATCGAGTATTCGTTTTCAATCATAAAGGCGGAAGTGTAACTGCCATTGATGCGAGTACCTTGAAAGCCATTGAAACCGTAAAATTAGGTGGTGAAGCAGCCGAAGCGGGGGTTACCGATGGCAAGGGAACTATCTTTGTAAACTTGGAAGATTTGAATGAAATTATAACCTTTGATGCGAAGAGTTTAGCCATTAAAAAACGCTATAAAATCGGAACGGGTGAAGAACCAACGGGCTTAGCCATTGATTTGAAGACGGAACGCTTGTTTACCGTTTGTGGTAATAAAAAAATGATAATTTTGGATGCAAAAGATGGGAAAGTAATTGCTGAAGTTGGTATTGGTGGACGTTGCGATGGTATAGTTTACGATCCCGCTTCAAAAACTGCTTTTTCCTCAAATGGCGAAGGGTCAATCACTGCAGTTCATGAAGATTCACCGAATAAATTTTCTGTAACAGAAACCATAAAATCTGCCGTTGGAGCCAGAACGATAGCTTACGATGAAAAAACACATCATATTTTTACCGTATCTGCACAGTATGGTGAGACACCGCCCGTTACGACCGAAAATCCACGTCCAAGAGCCAAAATTATCCCCAATACTTTTATGATGATGGAGTTTGGTAAATAGTTTTTTGAACTAAAACTATGGTGTATCAAAAAGTGTAGGGTAATCTAAATCATATTTTTCTATTGGGTAAACTGAAATATTCAATTAAACTATTAAACATAGAGTGCATCAAAAAGAGTGGGGCAATCAGAGGGTTCTTTGGTAATTTTAGTGAAAACTTGTTTCATTTCAAAAACTTAAAATCTCTAAATATTTTTTTAATCGTGTAATTGTTATGTAGCTCTAATAATTAAAGGCGTAGATATTCTCATCTTATCATAAAATACTGCTTCCACCAAAATTGACTAAGGACTGGAATTTATTACTTTAATATGGATAAATTGCACAGGGAAGGGCAAGTATAGTAGCAAGATAATTTTATAACCCCTATACTTCAATTTAGACTATCAAAGCGTGGAGGCGGCATAATTTTAGCATTGAATTCAAAAGCAAAATTTGTTCAACCTACTTATAATTTGAAAATATACCTATCAGCTTTTTATTTGAATAATGGTTTGAGCAAAGAACATAGCAAATTTGAAATTTTGGCGATTTGATGATGATTACTTTGGTAGAAAGGAGTGAGAAATGGTAAGTTTTTCACTCCTTTCTTTTTTAATAGCATAAAAGTTTTCCTTTTTTTTATGACCTTTGTATTTCTTTAAAATATAGTATTGATTGTTTATTAATTGATAAATCGAATAATAGATAATGATAAAGTTAATTGTTACCAAATGGAAATATTAAAAAGCTCTCGACTGGATTCCTTACGTTATGATATTCGTGGTCCTGTTTACGAAAAAGCCCTTCAATTACAGCGTGAAGGCTATAAAATCACATCTTTGAACCTTGGAAATCCAGCAGCGTTCGGTTTTGAAACCCCTGATGAAATTATCCATGATATCATTATGAATATTCGTAATGCTCAAGGATATGCAGATTCTCGTGGACTATTTGCTGCTCGTAAGGCAGTTATGCAATATTATCAAAGTCGGGGAGTGAGAAACATTGAAATTGACGATATTTATATTGGTAATGGTGTAAGTGAGTTAATTTCTTTGACAATGACGGCTTTGTTAAATCCTAATGATGAAATTCTGATTCCCTCGCCAGATTATCCTCTTTGGACAACCTCCGTCGGACTTGCAGGAGGAACGCCTGTACATTATGTATGCGATGAAGCGTCGGACTGGAATCCAGATTTGAAGGATATTGAATCAAAAATTACGAAGAAAACTCGGGGCATTGTTTTGATAAATCCAAACAACCCCACTGGAGCAGTCTATGAAAAAGAGATTGTGCAGGGAATTGTTCGTTTAGCCGAAAAATATAAATTGATTGTGTTTGCGGATGAAATTTATGATAAAATTTTGTATGACGACTCAGTTCATCATTCAACCGCAGGAATGTCGGATGAAACATTAATTATTACGATGGGCGGAATGTCTAAAAATTATCGTGCTGCGGGTTTTAGAGGCGGATGGATGATTTTGACAGGGGCAAGACATAAAGCAAAATCTTATATTGAAGGACTCACGTTCATGGCTTCGATGCGGATTTGTTCAAACGTAATTACGCAATATGGTATTCAAACGGCTTTGGGCGGATATCAATCTATCGACGATTTAGTTACTCCTTCGGGTCGCTTATATAAACAAATGGAGTTGTCACATCAGAAATTAATTTCGATTCCAGGGATTTCGTGTGTCCGTCCGAAGGGAGCGATGTACCTTTTTCCAAAGATAGATTTAACGAAATTTGACTTTAAGAATGATGGTGATTTTGTATTAAGCCTTTTGGAAGACCAACATATTTTGGTCGTAGGAGGGGGAGGTTTTAATTTTAAAGAACCCGACCATTTTAGGATTGTTTTTCTGCCACATCTCGAACAATTAGAAATTGCGATGGATAAAATAGCTTTACATTTTGAGAATCATCGAAAGTAAGAAACAAAATATAATTAATTCTGTTTATTTTTGCAAAGAGGTATTTGTACTGAACAAATACCTCTTTTTATTGCCTACCTCATTAATTGCTTAACAGACTGTAATGACCATAGACGCATCATTTCTCAATTCTAAAAGAACAAAACTATTTATTATTCTTTTTGGAATTTTCCTTTCCAACGCTATTGTAGCTGAAATTATTGGTGTAAAAATCTTTTCTGTGGAAGCGACTTTAGGCTTCAAACCACTTCATTTACATACTTTTTTAGGCATTTGGGATTTTAACCAACCTGCTGGTGCTTTGAATTGGCCCTTTGTCTTTATTACTTCGGATATTATTAATGAATATTTTGGAAAAAAAGGTGTTCAGCGGGTTTCTTACTTGACCGCAGGTTTCATTGCCTATTGTTTTATTGTGATTTATGGAGCTACTTTATTATCTCCCGCCGATTTCTGGCTTGAGGTTAACAAAGGCACAGATAATTTTAATATTAATCAGGCTTTTAGTAAAATATTCCGTCAAGGTTTGGGCATAATTACGGGTTCATTGACGGCTTTTTTGTTTAGCCAATTATTGGATGCTTCCGTTTTTCATTATATCAGAGGCAAAACTAATGGTAAAAAGATTTGGCTCCGTGCCACCGGTTCAACTTTAGTTTCTCAGTTAATTGATAGTTTTGTGGTGATTGGAATTGCCTTCGTTTTATTCGGAAATTGGACAGTTGAACAATGGATTTCAACGTCTTTGAATAGTTATTTGTATAAATTTTTTACCGCTATTTTGCTTACGCCTGTTATTTATTTGGCTCATTATTGGATAGATAGGTATCTTTTAGAAAATAAATAATTGTAACAAAAAAGACTCCCCAAGAATCAAAATTCAAGGGGGGTCTTTTATTAATAGAATTATCAGAATTACATCATTCCGCCCATTCCACCGCCACCATGTGAGTGACCTGCTTCTGCTGGTGCTGGTTTGTCTGCAATTACACATTCTGTTGTTAACAACAATCCTGC
>JACMRQ010000240.1 GCA_014376355.1 Arcicella sp.
AGTCCAACAAAAGTAAATTTTAAAATTCCTTTATCTGGTACTGAAATCGAATAATTACCTGTTGCATCAGTGGTAGTTCCTTTATTTGAACCTTTCACTTGAACAGACACACCTGGGAGACCTGAGCCATCCTCGGCTGCGGTCACTTTACCCGTCACTTTTCTATCCTGTGCGAATACATTCACACAAAAAGAAAAAGTAACAAGAAAAGTCATGAGTAATAGTTTCTTCATGTACTAATTTAGTTATGGTTGAAATTTATTTAAAAAATAATATTAGTGTTACGTAAAATTATAAAATTTGTATTAAACAAACAATAGCCAATGTTAAATCTTATTTGGTTTTGTAGCCAAATTAAGCTATTTCGTAGGCATATTTACTCATTTCATAGAATTATATTTTGTCATTTTATTAAACCATAGAACAATTGAATAGGAGGTTCTTTGAGTATTTTCTTGAGTTTTAACAGAAGATACCAAGTAAAATACTGAATTAGTAGAGTATTTGTGACAGTTTAGAATTCAACTCTTTAAGTTTTAAACCAAAAAAGCTTATTTTTAGCAACTATTTATCAACGAGCTAATTAATGTTATTTCTTACTTAAATAATTGCATTTTTCTCATAATTTGTTTACTAATATTATGCACGAATACTATTTTAATTTTGTGTAAAACAAAAAATAAGCGAGTCAGGAATGGCTCGCTCATTTTTTGTTTTACAATACTGTACTTCTATTGATATCCTTCATTTTGGACTAAATTTTTATTAGCATCAATTTCTCTCAGAGGAATTGGGAATATTAATTTTGGTGAATTAAAGGTATAAGTCAGCGTTGTGTTTCCGTTAACTTTTCTAATTGATTGTTTATTACGTTTAAGATCATGAATCCAATGTCCTTCAAAGGCTAACTCAAATCTTCTTTCTTTAAGGATTGTTGGTAAATCAATTGAGGTATAAAGTTTTGCACCAGCTCTATTTCTTAGGCGGTTGATATCCGCTAAAGCAGTTGCTCCCAATGGTGCTCCTCCAGTACGGAAGTTCCCTTCAGCACGAGTTAAATATATTTCTGCCAAACGAATTAAAGGAATGTTAGCAATCCTAACCGCCCATTTTGACGTGAATATATCTGCCGATTGATAGAAAAAGTTTCCTCTCTCGTCAGAAACATCATACGAGTTTAGGTGCTGGTCATTAATAATAATATCGCCACGACCTTGTTGAGATGATGATGCAAAAAAAGTGTTTAATTCATTAACAAAATCTTGGTCGGTTGCTTGGGTAGCAAAAATATCCTCTGTTGAGTTATTTTTGTTATCAAACGCTGCAGCAAAAGAATCTGTCAATGTATAATTTGCTGAGACAATTACACGATTAGCCGCTTGGCGTGCAGCATCATAATTTCCTTGCATCAGATAAACTCTTGATAACAAAGCTGCTGCGGTAAATTTGGTAGCAAAAAAACCGTTTTTGGCTGGTAACAATGTCTCTGCACTTGTCAAATCTGCAACAACGGCTTTATACACTTCTTCAACTGTATTACGGGTTACAAAACTTGCGTCCGTAATTTTTGCAGTTGGTAAAGTCAAAATTGGTATGCCCAGATTAGAGGCAGGCGTGCCATCTTGATAAGTTTTAGCGTATTCTCGAACTAATTCAAAGTGCATCCAAGCACGAATCAATTTTGCTTCCCCTTCAAATCTTGCTTTCTTGGCGGCATCAACTACCGATAGATTAGCTATCACAGTGTTAGCAATATTGATTGTTCTATAACCGTCTAACCAAGTTGATTGAGCTTGATCATTGGTTTTAAGCATACTTCTTGAGAATATTTGTTGTGGTGCTACGAAAGTTCCACCCCATTCAATATCACCATTGTCGGCAATTAATTCGGCATCCCGTTGGAGGTTACCCCCCAAAAGATTCCCACTGGTCATTGCGTCATAAGCACCTGTAAGAATTGCTTCCACATCCGATGACGTTTTTACCGCCGTGAGTGCATCTACATCATCAACGGGTTTTACATCTAATTTGTCTGCACAACCAGTCAGCATTAAACTGAAAGCTACTGCGAATATAAGTTTATTATTTATTTTCATTTTTTCTGAGTCTTTAAATTAAAATCCAAGATTTAAACCTACCGTAATTGTTTTTGACTGTGGTGCTGAGTAAAAATCAGTACCAGCGGCAATACCTGTTTGGTAATCAGTATTCACTTCTGGATCCCATCCTTTATATTTTGTAAAGGTTAACAAGTTGTTGGCAGTAGCATAAATTCTCAATTTTGATAATTTTATTTTATCAGTAATTGATTTTGGAAAAGTATATCCAAGTGAAACTGTTTTTAAGCGAGTATAACTTCCGTCGGAAAGGTATCTTGATGATTGAGCCGTTCCATTACCACCCAAGAAACGAGCTTGTGGAACATTGGTAATGTCCCCTTTCTTCTGCCAACGAGCCAATTGGTCAATGGTTTGATTGTCATAAAAATCACCGTTAGCTGACATAAATATTCCAGCTCCATTATAAACATCGTTTCCATAAACTCCTTGAAAGGTGAAACTAAAATCAACGCCTTTGAAGTTAAATTCATTTGTTAAACCACCAATCCATTTTGGATTAGGATTACCAATGGTTACATTTTCAGCGGTATTTACATCATTAGTTTTAGTTCTGTCTATCGTTCCATCTGCTTTTTTAGTATTTGTGTAATACAAAGCATCTCCATTATCAGGATCAACACCTGCATATTCAGGACCAAAGAACACGCCAATAGGTTGCCCTTCAACGGCACGGTTCAATGTTCCTCCCGTAATTACTTGACCTTGAAGATTTAAAATTTTGTTGGCGTTGGTTGCCGCATTAATTGAGGCTCTCCACGTTAAATCACCAAATTTATTATCCGTTCTTAAGATAAACTCCCAACCTTTATTTTCTAATTCTCCAACATTTTTCAATTGTCTTGAAAAACCACTTGTTCCTGGAACGTTCACATTTAACAATAAATCAGTTGTATGTTTTGTGTAATAATCAACTTCGGCAGAAATACGATTATTGAAAAAACCCACTTCAAGGCCAATATCAGTTTGAGCAGTTTTTTCCCATTTCAAATCTGGATTTTCTAATTGTGATGGACTTTGTCCTGGAATTCCTGCATAACCTGCGGGATCGCTATTTGGATTTTGAGCAGAATAAAGCCCTAAACTTGCATTATTTGGAATTTCAGCATTACCAGTGAAACCATAGCTGGCACGAACTTTTAAGAAACTAATTTGACGTACATTTTTCAGGAATTTTTCTTCAGAAATAATCCAACCTGCCGAAGCCGCTGGGAAAAATCCATAACGATTATTAGTTCCAAAACGAGAAGAACCATCAACACGACCGCTCAATCCTAACAAATATTTATTATCAAATTTGTAATTAAGTCTTGAAAAATACGAAAGGAAAGTAAATGTTCTTTCAAAAGAGTTGGCATCAGCTTTAGTTGCTGCTGAAGCAATTGTTTTGTAAGCGTCGCTCGGAAGATTTCTACCTGTTGCATCAATCGAAGTTCGTTTAGACTGCTGATAACTCATTCCAGCAATAACATTCAAATCGTGCTTTTGGTCGAATATTTTATTGAAAGTCAAAAAATTATTGGTATTGTAATTGAAAATATTAACGTTGTTTTTATAAACTTCACCATTTCCTGCATTCACCGAGTTTCTAACGGTCTTCTTTCCAAAATATTGATCATCATTTCTGAACGACATATCAAAACCATATTCTGTACGGAAAGAAAGACTTGGAATGATATTCCACTGTCCGTAAACGTTACCAATCGTACGATAAGTCTCCGTTGTATTGTTTGAATTGGCAACACTTACTAATGGATTGTAATATTGCGTGACAGAAGCCCCATTATAAGTATCAGAATAATCGTTTGTTCGTGGGTCAATCACGGGCGATAATGGTGCTAAAGCAATAATTTGTAAAGGCGTTGAAAAAGCATTATCATTTGCCAAACGAGTATTAAAAGTACGAGCAATACTGGCATTGATACCCAAAGTAATTTTGTCAGATGCTTTATGATCAAGATTTACACGGCTACTGATACGTTCGAAACTATTCTTTACAAGAATACCATCTTGTTTGCTATATGAACCAGAAGCATAAAATTTAGTTTTGTCTGTACCTCCGCTAATATTCAAATCATATTGGCTAATACTTCCTTTTCTAAATACCTGGTTTTCCCAATTGGTATCGGTGTAATTAGGAGAAGTAGGGTCTGCCCATCTTGTTTTATCGCCAACGGCATATCGAGTGAAACGAGTTTCTCCTCCTGCTACAGAATATCCTCCGTTAACACGGGCCTCTTTAAAAAACTCAACATATTGAGCTGTATTCATGAATTGGCGGTGACCAGTGGCTTCGCTTGAACCTGTAAAATAGCTCAAATTAAAGTTTGTTTTTCCTGCCTTACCACGTTTTGTTGTCAATAAAACAACCCCATTTGAACCACGAGCACCATAAATAGCGGCTGCCGAAGCATCTTTCAAAATCTCAATTGATTCAACATCATTAAAATTTATGTCTGCCATTGGATTTGGCGTATTGGGTGATGAACCAACTGGAGTTGTTGTCATCGGAATACCGTCAATCACGTAAAGTGGGTCATTACCCGCTGAAACCGACGAAGAACCACGAATACGCATCTTAATTCCTTGACCCACTTTACCGTTTCCTGATTCAACGAAAACGCCCGCTGCTCTGCCTTGAATGGCTTGCTCAACACTAACAACAGGTAAATTTTCAATAGCTTTCGAATTGATTTGTGCTACATTACCCGTAAGATTACTTTTTTTCTGAGTACCATAACCCACTACAACTACTTCATCTAAAGAATTTTCGCTTTCAACTAAAGTAATATTCATTATGGTTTGGCTGCCAATTTGAAGAGATTGTGAGGTGAAACCAACGGAACGAATTTCCATGATGCTTTTTCCAGCGGGGACACTAACTGCATAATTTCCAGTTGCATCGGTGGATGTTCCTTTACTGGTTCCCTTTATTTGTACACTCACGCCTGGAAGGGGAGAGCCGTCTCCTGCTGAGACAACTTTTCCTGTAATTCGGCGGTCTTGAGCAACCACGCTCAAAGTACAACCAAAAAACAATAATAAACTGAATAATAAATGTTTGTTCATAAAGATTGGGGATTAATTTAAGTTTTACGCTTGCACTAAAATAGCTCTAAAACAACAAATAAGGTCTTTTAAAGACGTAAGTAAAACACTTATTTGAGTTTTTGGCTAATTAATAATAATTTCAAAGATAATTATTGTTTGGCTGAAAGCAAAAAAGTAATGTGGCTAATTAAATGAATTTGGCTATGAATCATTGAATCTTTAGCCAGTTTTAAATTCCTTATTTACCTAAAACAATTGATTCAATATTATCATCAACGTGCAGAAATCATTTCTGGAAGTGCCAATTGTCGAGCATATTCATACCCTTCTTTAAAAATACTGGAGGCTTTTCTGATGTCAAAGGGGTCGAACAATTTTAAAGTAGGAGGTTCAATTAAAAAATCACATTGAGCCAAACGACCTTTAGAATTATTGTTTATTGCCAAAAACAAAGCTTTCATAATAATGGTAGTCATCGACTTTGTTTGATTGATTCCGAAAGCGTTGCAATGGCTTCCGATAATGAAATCATATTTACCCAATAACGGTTCTACGGGCATATTGTTCAGCACACCACCGTCAATGTAAGTAGTTTCATTAAAAACAATTGGCTCAAAAAGCCCAGGAATACAACATGATGCCATTACAGGTTTTAGCAATTCGCCCGAAGAAAAATAAACGGTGTTACCCGCATACAAATCTGTGGCATTTACAGTTAGAGGAATTTTTAAAAGCTCGAAGGAATTATGCGGAATATATTTTAAATAAACTTCCTCCGCCTTTTGCATTCGTAATAATCCTGCACGACTCCAAGCTGGCCGCAAGGCCCGTAAAGTGGCCGTTGAAACCACAATTTCAAAAATATGGTCGGGTGAATATCCAGCGGCAAATAAAGCCCCAACGATTGATCCTGCACTGCAACCTGAAATGCCAGAAATTTCAATATTTTTTTCCAGTAATGCCTTTATAACGCCCAAATGAGCAATCCCTCTCGCTCCACCGCCCGAAAGAACTAATCCTATTTTCATAATTTGTTATTCGTTTTTACTAACCATTTTCTATTATTGGTGTGTTGTTATTAAGAGAATTTTGGGTAATTTACACAAAAAAATAATAAAAAATTACGGATAATAAATTATTAAATTATGATTTTACATTCAATTGATTCGGGATATTTTAAATTAGATGGTGGCGCTATGTTTGGCGTTGTTCCCAAGACGTTTTGGAATAAATTAAATCCTGCGGATGAAAATAATCTCTGTTCATGGGCAATGCGTTGTTTATTAATTGAGGATGACAAAAAACTGATTTTGGTAGACACTGGCATGGGCAATAAGCAAGATGCTAAATGGCAAGGTTATTATTATCGTCATGGAGAGGGGGATTTGGTAAAATCTATTAGAGCGAAGGGATATTCTGAAAATGACGTTACCGATGTGATTCTGAGTCATTTGCACTTTGATCATTGTGGTGGGGCAGTAAAATGGAACACAGATAAGACTAAATTTGAAATGACTTTTCCAAATGCACAATATTGGTCACATTCAGAGCATTTTGCCTCTGCCATGAACCCAAATCCAAGAGAGAAAGCCACGTTTTTTAAGGATAATATTCTGCCGATTCAAGAAGCAAATCAATTGTTTTTTGTGGATAAGGTATCTGAAAAGCCATTTCAAAACATCGAATTTTTGATGGCGAATGGACACACTGAAAAAATGTTAATGCCTAAAATTTCCTACCAAAATAAAGAAATCTTATTTATCGCCGATACAATTCCTTCACACGCTCATATTCCTGTGCCTTATGTAATGGGTTACGACATAAATCCTTTAATTACGATGAAAGAAAAAGAGGAATTGTTGAATCAAGCATCTGAAAATGAATGGATTATATTTTTTGACCACGACCCAGTTTACGATTGTGCCACCATCCAAAAAACTGAAAAAGGATTTATATTGAAAGAAAAAGGGAGTTTGGTAGGGTTTTTTTAAGAAGAAATTTAAAATTTTGATTTAAGAATGCCACCATCTCTTTTTCCAAAATTTCCACCCCTTCTTTTTCCCTTTCTCATAAAAACAAGCATTCGGTAACGTGGGAGGTTTGTTAAAAATGGGTACAGATAATCCAAAATATAAATCTGAGCCTCTCGGACGACTAATATTTAAGAAACTTCCCAAATTATCCGTTCCAAAAAATAATGGACCCAATCTGGTTGCTACTCCGAAAGTGAAAGTATTATAATTATCCAATAGAGCAAAAGGCAAGGCAACTTCAATCCATTTACTTTCCCAACGGGGCGTTATGGACAAAGACGATGGCACTTTCATACTGATTGACAGATTACTTCTCAGACCTTGAACCCATAGACTATTGACATAAAACTTATCCTTAATATGATAGTCTAAATTTATTTGTAAAGCTGTTGGAAGTCCTGTTGTGAAACTATTGAAGCTTTTATCGTCATTCAATCCCACTGTTTTATTGATACGTTTAAAAGCATCATCTAAACCTTCAACCATACTCAAGTCAGTGGAATTGAATTGTTTGTTATTTACATCAACTTCCCAATTTCTCACGTAGTTAGGATTATTGTAATTAATTCCACCAATGTCCAAAATTGAAATTCCAAGTTTGAATTCATACTTATTTTTGCTCGGGTCTAATTTCTGTTGTCCTTTTTCATGGTAAGTAAATTTGCGAACATCAGGACGATACTCATAGACAAAACCTAAATCTAATCCCCAACCACTGCCAGCAGACTGATTACCCAAAATCCAAGGAAAAGAAAGTTTCGAGTTTTTGAAGGATTCTTCGGTGGTATATCCATAATCCGCTTTCAAATGATTGACTCTCAGAATCTGTTTTTTTGGTTCAGCAGAATCATCTATAACGTCATAATTTGCTTCTTGAACCTTGATATGAGCATTGTAAATACCTGCAACTCTTTTTAAAGTAATGCCTACTTTTATAAAATCTTCGTCTTCATCCTTCAAAATTTGACCGTAAGAAATGCCCAATTCTGCATAACTATTAATGTTTACCGCTGTACCCGATAATGTAAAGGCTTGATTTTTTAGGTATAAAGTGTCTGTCCCCAATCGGATTAGGTTGGCAATGGGTAAAGTAGCACCCGTAAAATTAACGATTGTTCTCACACGGGTTAACAATCCAAATGAACGTTTTGAGTTTATTGTATATAAAAAGGAAGGCCCTCTTAAATCATCCAACATATTCAAATGATAGGACTCGCCGTCAGTATTTATGTCATAATAAGAATTTTTAAAAATTATTACGTTTTTAGAATTTCGATATTCTTGAGTGGCAGAATTAGTCAGAAGTTTCAGCAT
>JACMRQ010000241.1 GCA_014376355.1 Arcicella sp.
AAATCTACACCACCTGTCTTTTAACCTTCCGCATCTGCATTCTCAAAAACATCTTTTCCTTAATAGATTTCAATCTTTCCAAGACTTTTACATCCTTCAAAAAATTCCATTTTTCGTGTTTTTCTTGCTTTTCTTTCAAAGCCTCTTCTTCACGTTTTGCCTTATTTTTCTCCCACTCAGGGTCAAAAATCATGCCCGTACATAAGCAATGCTTGCGTTCGGTACGAGTCAAAACATCATAATTTACGCATGATTTACAACCGTTCCAGAAGGCATCATTTACAGGTAGTTCCGAGAATGTTGTTGGTTCGTAGCCTAATTCAGAATTGATTTTCATTACCGCCAATGAAGTCGTAATTCCGATAATTTTTGCATCGGGATAATTCGTTCTTGACAATTCGAAAGCTCTCATTTTTACGGCTTTGGCAATGCCATATTTCCGCCATTCGGGTTTTACGATAAGACCGGAATTTGCCACAAATTTGCCGTGTTCCCACGTTTCTACGTAGCAAAAACCAATGAACTGCCCTTCATCGTCAAGAGCAATAATGGCTTTACCTTCTTGCATTTTATCACGCAAATACTGAGGTGAACGCTTGGCGATTCCCGTGCCACGTGCTTTGGCGGATTCCTCCATTTCAAAGCAAATAGCATCGGCAAGAGGTATATGTTCAGTCGTAGCGACTTGGACAGTATAATTATTAGTTAAAACTTCAGGATTTAATACTTTTTCCACTTTAATAATGAGGTTAATAGAATTGTTTTTGTTGATAAAACAAAATAATAAATTGCTATGACTCAACGAATTAAGCCGTAGTTTGTTATTAAAAACACGAAAACGATTTCGAGAAATATCTGCCACATAGACAGAAGGAATTACTTTAGGGTATCAGACCCTACGGAAGAATGTACACCTAAAAGTGGGTGTGGGGATGTATGAATAGGATATGAATTTTACTTCGTATGGCATTTTATATCATGGATTTTTCGACCTTGAAACCTTTGAAATCGAACAATCATGCAAAGTTTAATAAAACAAAAGGAAAGATGCAATATTTTTTTTTAATATTTTACCAATTGCTGCTAACTTTGAGAAATGAACTTTGAATTTATAGCGTATTTTGAATTTTTTTCTTTACGAAAAAGCATGTACTTAATCGTCTAAAAATCAACAAATTAGCAATATTTACTAATACAAAAATTTGGATATTAACATTTTTTTGCTTAAAATTGATTATTATTTTAACATAATATTTTAACAAATCCTACAAACTATTTAACATAAAAAAATGTCTGTTTCTCCAAAAGTACATACCAATAAATTAACTGCCGACGACCTTATTTATGGTTATATGAACGGTATTTTTCCGATGGCGGACACTGACGGAACCCTCTATTGGTATTCTCCCGACCCACGGGCAGTAATTCCAATTACAACCTATAAAACGCCAAAATCGTTACGTCCTGTTATTAATAAAAAGACTTTTGAAGTTCGTATAAATACCAATTTTGAAAATGTTATGCGAAATTGTGCAGGTGCTCGAAAGGGTGATTCTGAAACGTGGATTTCTGAAGAAATTATTGAGGCTTACTGCGAATTAAACAAATCTGGCTTGGCTTATTCCGTTGAAACGTATATTGAAAACCGTTTAGTTGGTGGACTCTATGGCGTATCAATTGGAGGCGCATTTTTTGGAGAATCAATGTTCTACGCAGTACCCGACGCTTCAAAAGTTGCGTTTCATTATTTGATGAAAATTTTAAAACACCAAGAATTTGAACTCCTTGATACTCAGTTTATCAATGATAATGTAAAACGTTTTGGAGCTATTGAAATTCCGAGAGGAGAATACGTAAAAGCACTAAAAAGCTCGCTCGAAAAACCTTGTTTATTTACAGAGGATAGTTTGAGTATTGATAATTGGTTATGAAACGCACATACTTTTCAAGGGAAATTAAAAAAAATGGGTTTATCTTCGAAAACTTATGTTGTGAAATAACAAGACGGACAGCAAGTCTTTTCTGACTTCCATTTGTGCCAAAGTCTTGATTCTCCCAACACACACCTTTGCACTCCTACAATTTTGGACAAAGATAGGTTTATATGTATTTTTGTAGGATAATTTCAATCACTCATCTAAAATATGTCTAAACCAATCATTGTTATAAAATTCGGGACGGCTTCAATTACGCATAAAACGGGTGAACTTAATGAAGAAATATTGCAAGAAATTGCTCGCCAAATTTCCATACTTCATGCTGACTACCAGATAGTTATGGTTTCTTCTGGAGCTGTTGGGGCGGGTCGTGGATTTATCAAAAACTATAGAGGAACAATTTCTGAACGGAAAGCTGCAGCGGCGATTGGCAACCCACTTTTATTAGCAAAATACACGCAATATTTTTCAAAATATGGAATAACTGTCGCTCAAAGTCTCTGCGAAAGACAGCATTTTGCCAATCGAAATCAATTTCTACAATTGAAAGAAACCTATCAAGAACTCTGGAGAAATGGGGTAATTCCAATTGCTAATGAGAATGATGTGGTGAGTAATTTAGAACTAAAATTTTCGGATAATGATGAACTTGCCACTTTAATCGCTACTGGTTTTGGGGCTGAAACCTTGCTTTTATGTACTTCTGTTGGAGGACTTTTGGATGCGGATAAAAATATCATTCCTTATATTTCAAAGGTAGATTCAGCCGTTTTAGGATTGGCGAATGATGATAAATCTTCTTTGGGTCTGGGTGGTATGATTTCCAAATTAACCTACACCCAACTGGCTACACGAATGGGTACGAGAGTGATTATTTTTGGCATGCAAATGGGAAACGGGATTTTACAAGCCCTTAATCAACAGAATGGTACAGTTTTCTCTCCTCAAGAAGTGGCATTGAATGCTCGCCAAAAATGGTTGGCTTCGGGAAGTTTAATTGCGGGTAAAGTGCAGGTAGATTCAGGGGCAATCAAGGCTTTAGAAAATCGCAAAAGTTTGTTGGCAGTGGGAATTAAAAAAGTGATAGGCAATTTCGAGAAAGGGGAAGTTTTTGAGATTTTAGACGAAAAGAAAAACGTCATTGCCATTGGCCGTGCCAGAGAAAATTCTGTGGTAATTTCGGAGAATTTAAAAACCCAAAATTTTGAAGTAGCAAATGCGAATGAGATTGTGGTACTTTGAAAATTGAGCGTTATAAATAACTCATGGCAAAAAAAACACTTTTCATATTCGCTATATTGTGAGATTAATCATACAGTAAGTATATTCATTGTTGTAATTTTAAATAAAAAAAGTATCCTAATCTCTTAATTCATTTTTTTAATGTAATTAGATGTTTACTACTTTTAATGCAAAAGAGAGGGAACAAATTGTAGCAAATTATTAAACGCCATCAAAATAAAAAGAGTATGAAAAATATTTTTATCCTTACTTTAATAATAATAAATGTTGTCATTTTCTCCTGCAAAGGTCCAACGCCTGAACCTGATTCAGAACCCATTAAAGACCCAGATGGAGCTTTAGCAATTAAATTTACCGACTCCAGATTGGAAGGTGTAAGTCCTGATATTATGCTATCAAATGATGACATTTTTGCCATTTCCGTCAATATAAAAAAAGCGCCTGATGGCAGTAAACCTGTTAAAATGGCTATCTATGTTACAGAAACATTTTCAATACGAGGAATATTATTATTGGATAACATAAAATTGAAAGAAATTGATGAACAGACAAAAAGTATAGAATTAAGTTTACCTTCCGCTGGAACTACTATCTACAGGATTGTTTATATGGATATTACAGATAATAAAGGAAAAATTTCAAGAAAGGCAGTAAATATAATCCCAACAGCATCTGCACAAATAATTTCTTGGGCAAATGTAAATTTAGGTTTGCAAACAAGTAATTTACAATCAAGATTTTCTTCTTTAACGGGGGATGTTTATACTACTTGCGACTTAGATTCTAACCTTAATTTTGTGGACATTACATACGCAACTATTAACTCGACTTCTGTTAAACCAACTATTTTATCCAATCCTCGGCGGGGTGCTCTGGGCTTGGGGGTAACGGCGAGTGATAAAATTTGCACCAATGTTTCTGTCGCTGGTGGCACGCCCACTTTTTATGCTCCTATCAACGTTCCGATTGAATTTGGAACAGTTAATAATCTATTTTTGAAAAATTTATTAATTCCCTCTACCACTCAGGATTTAGTAATTGAAGCAGGGAAAATTTATATGTTCCAACATACAAGAGTAACTAAAGATGGAAAAACGGTGATTCGGAAAGGAGTAATTAAGATAAATACAATCAGTAATTATTTCCCTACAACGGGTGGCAATATTGTATCTGGATTGGTAAATTTTGATGTAAAGGTGCAACGGTGATTTTTTACTGTAAGTCCTAAAATTATTATTCTGCCGCTTACCGAAATAACATAAATGTGCCATTATACTGAAATTCTATGCGTTCTGGGAAGGGGGAAATTTTATAGACGTACACTCCTTCAGGAAGGACTTTATTGCTGTCAGTTCCGTCAAAAGGAGAATAATTACCTTTTGAGTAAAAAACCATGTTACCCCAACGATTATAAATTTGAACTTCTGGATTTGGATACATTTCCAATCCTTTCAATTCCCAGAGGTCATTTATGCCATCTGCATTGGGTGTAAATGCAGTCGGAATATAAAGGGGTTGGTAGACTACGATATTGATTTTCCCTTCGCCTTTGCAACCTCCACTTGAGGTAACTGTTAAAATATATTCCGTTGTTTGGACAGGACTCGCTACTGGATTTGCCGTTGCAGGATTATCTAAACCCGAAACAGGCAACCACGAATAGATCATATTTTGTTCAATAAAGCCCTTTAAGATAATACTATTGCCTTTTCCCAACAAAATATCCGAGCCTAAATCAGGTTTTGGAAAATCTTGAATTATGATTTCTTGCTCGGATGAACCTTTTAAGCAAGGTAAAACACCCTCTAATTGGTACAAGATTTTATGTTTTCCGAAGCCTAATTTTTTATAATCAAAAGTTGTGGCAAAAACCCCGTTAATCGTGAAAGCTCCCCCAGATGGTGAACCTTTCAAAGGTATAGGTGGATAATCTATTCCACAAACTGATGGAATTGGGTCAGTGGTTACGGAGATTGCCTTGAGAAATTCAATTTTCACAAGTGGAGAAATTGCTATACATCCTTCAATGTTAACAACTTTTACTTGAAAATCGCCTCCTGTTCCTGAGTCTAATTTCTCCAAAGTCCCCACCGAGTTTCCTGCCAAAAGCCATTGGTATTTTTTCATACCCACAGGTGCTGCTAAAGTGGCAAGGTCACCTTCACAGAATTGAGTTTTGCCCGTATTGGTAAAAATAATTGGTTTCAAATCCGAAACAGAAATTATCCGTTTCTCTACTAAACTTGGACAACTACCATTCTGAGGAATTTCATAAATAATTTCATGTCTTCCTACACCTGCGGTTGATGGATTGAAAGTGCCATCATTAATATTTGTAATCCCCTGTCCCTTAAATCTACCTCCTTTGGGGGTTACTACAAGGTTTATTGGAGAATCCAACAAACTGCAAAATGGAAGCACTGAATCAATCTTTACGATAATTGTGGAAGTATAATCCAATTCGTAAGGAATTGATTTAGCTGAACACCCGTTACTGATAGGACTTTGGTCAGTTACTCCTAACTCATAAACTCCAGCTTTTCTAGCCACAATTTGTACACTTTGTGGAATAGACATTTGGACATTATCAAAAAACCAGAAATACTGAAATCCTGTTTGAAAAGTAGTTTTAAGAACAATTGAATCCCCTTGACAGATTTGAGTTACTGCCCGACTTGGCGTTATTACAGGAATTGGAGGAGAAGGTAATCCAACGACATTTAGTTGATTTGACATTCTGGAAACACCCGCCTTATCAACCGCTAATAAATGATATATTCCTATTTCAGTAGTATTTAAGGTGGCATTATCGGCATAAGGCACTGCCGACCATCCTGTATTACGTAAGATTTCCCATTTATAACTAACCAAAGAGGCATCACTTATTGATAATGTTATACTTCCATTCGGGCATATACCTGAGCCATTCTTTGTAATTACTATGGCCTGAGAGTACGTCAGCCATGAAATGCACAATAGAAAAAATATTATAAATATATTTTTAAGAAGTATAAATTTGAACACAATTTGGATATTTTTCTTTTGAAAACAGGATGTTTTAAGCGTCAGTGATTAGAAAAATATATGTAAATATACCATTTTCAACGTTTTTTGTCAAAATATGTTGTGGATGTAATTATAAAAAAATAATCCTCAATGACAATCTGAAACTGTTAATGTTCCTGATTTAATACCACTCAAAAAATTGGCTCAAAGTTTTTTAATATTTTGGTCGTCTGGTTCGTTGAGTTGTGGATTTTGGTGTACAAGAGTCTTGTTTTGAATTTCGGGGTAAAACATCCAACCGTCTTGCCAACCCATGTAAAAAGTGCATTCTGTTCCGTAGAAATAACAGCCAATTACGAATTATCTCGTGAATTGACTTTTAAACAACGACTTATCTCTGAATATTGGCAAGATGTTGCCACTGTAACTTTCACACCTGTTGGCCGTACAATCCATATTTTAGTGAATGCCCATGAAAAAGAACATGCTTCATTGAATAAGTTTGCCTACTCATGAAATGGTTGAAGTAGATTTTATATTGGGAGTACGTCTTTTAATATCTCGGCTGTAAGATATTAAAGACGTACTCCTTCCATGAATTAATAAAATTATTCATTTTTATACTCAAAAAAATATACCTAATTTTTCTTTTCTAACAAATTAAAAATCAAATGTTTACGAATATTTCTCTATAAAAAAACTACTGAGAATTGAATAAAACGATTTCATCTCAGTAATAACTTAAATTTTAAAACCTTAAACGATTCAAAAATGGAAAAAATCACGCAATTTCTACTTTTGATAATTATCATGCTATCTTGCAATTCAACGGAATCAAAAATTATTATTTCCCCAAATCCTGTAAATAACATGAGCGAAAACAATTCTAAACGTACTTTTTTGGCTCTTGGCGATTCTTATACTATCGGTGAGAGTGTTGATGAAAAAGACCGCTGGAGTATACAATTGATAAGTTTAATGAAAAATGAGTTCAATATCACAAAACATGAAATCATTGCCCGAACTGGCTGGACAACCGCAGAATTGATTGATGTCGTTGAAGCCAAAAAATTGAATGAACAATATGATATGGTGTCTTTATTGATTGGCGTAAATAATCAATATCGTGGACAAAGCCTTGATACATACCGAGTTGAGTTTAGACAATTACTGAATATTAGCACAAAACTTTCAAAAAATGATCCAAAGAAAGTAATTGTACTTTCTGTTCCAGATTGGGGAAAAACCCCTTTCGCACAAGGAAAAGAAAGAGACAACATAGCCACTGAAATTGATGCTTTTAACCTTGTGGCAAAAGAAGAATGTACAAAAATGAACATTATTTTTATTGATATAACAGAAATTACCCGTAAAAATATAGATTCATCCATGTTTGCTTCTGATGGTTTACATTACTCTGGAGAAATGCACAGACTTTGGGCAAACCAGGCTTTACAAATATCGAAGAATATTTTGAAATAAATATTGAAGTCAGACTTGAATAAATTTTCTATCTGACCGTCATCTGGCGTGACTGATGAAAAAGCTGTTAAAAATATTTTCAAAAACCATTAAGCAAAAAACTCGGTGGTTTTTCATTTTTTGTCTAAATTGTGTAAAAATACAATAAAACTAAAATGTCTGAAATCAAGATTGACCAAGCCAGTCAAATTCGTCAGGGTGAAGAATTAAATCTTAACTTTCTGAATGATTATTTAAAATCGCAATTATCTGATTTTGAAGAAATTACAGAAATAACTCAATTTTCAGGAGGATATTCTAATCTGACATATTTGATAAAATCTGGTTTAAAAGAATACGTTTTGCGGCGTCCGCCATTTGGAGCGAATATTAAATCTGCCCACGATATGGGACGTGAATTTAAGGTTTTATCTTTGTTGAAACCGCACTATCCAAAAGTCCCGCAACCCGTAATTTTCTGTGAAGATGAATCAATTATTGGCTGTCAATTTTATATGATGGAGCGAGTAGAAGGGGTAATTTTCAGAGGAAAGGATGCTTTAAAACTTCAAATTCCAACGGATAAAATGCGGCAATTATCTGAAAATTTGATAGATAACTTGGCAGATTTACATTTATTAGACATTGAAAAAACGGGGTTAATTAATCTCGGAAAACCCGAAGGCTACGTTATCAGACAAGTTGAAGGCTGGATTGGAAGGTATCAGAACTCTCAGACCGATAATATTTCTGCGATGGAAAAAACGGCTGAATGGTTACGCACAAATATGCCTCGTCCACAAGTTCCTGCATTTTTGCATAATGATTACAAATACGATAATGTATTGTTAAATCCAGATGATTTAACGGAGATTTTGGGTGTGTTGGATTGGGAAATGTCCACCGTTGGCGACCCATTAATGGATTTGGGGGCAAGCCTTGCTTATTGGTGTGAATCGGGCGATGGCGATTTTCTTAAATCATTCAATATCACATGGTTATCTGGAAATTTAACCCGAAATGAGGTAGTTGGAAGATACGCTAAAAAGACAGAAAGAGATGTTTCAGACATCCTTTTTTATTATGTTTTCGGACTTTATAAAAACATTGTCATCATGCAACAAATCTATGCACGATGGAAGTCAGGACTCACTAAAGACCCCCGTTTTGGTGGATTGATTTATGGAATTCATGAATTATCAAAAATGACAGTTCAAGCAATCGAGCGAGGAAAAATATAGATTTATTTCCAAAATTCGGCATCTCGAATCAACGTCAAAGCTATTCCCATCACAATTCCTGACAAAATTAAATTCCAATTATGCTTTTTAATACGAAGAATATCCAATAACAACGAACTGATAATCAATATAATACCTACAATTACTAACTGCCCCAATTCCAATCCAAGATTAAAAGAAAATAAAGGTTGCCAGATAATCTGCTCTTTTCCTAAAAGGCTTTTTAAATAGTTAGAAAAACCCATTCCGTGAATTAATCCAAAAATCATGGCTATGGGATAACGAAAAGAGGAAGAACTTTCGGCTTCATAAGTATATTGAGAGGACTTATGAAAAAAGTTGATTAAGCAAGTCAAAACAATGGTGATGGGAATTAATAATTCAATCAATTTTGTATTATACGTAATAACGTTTAACGTTGCCAAAGCCAAAGTTATGGAATGACCAATTGTGAAAGCGGTAACTAAAAAAGCAACTTTTTTCCAATCTTTTAATCGATAAATGGCACAAAGGGCAATGATAAAGAGAATATGGTCGTATCCTTGAATATCGACAATATGTTGAAAACCGAGAGGTAAATAAATTTCAAAATCAGACATTCGGAAATGTGGTTATTTTTATAACGTGTTCTACAAAATTATAAAAAATATGGCGGTAATCTCTTTTATGAACATGACTATTTGATGATTAAATTGTAAATTAGTACTGCATTTTTATTGAATAGATAATTACCAATTAAAATATACAATATGAAACCCGATTATATCATCATAGGTGCAGGTTCGGCTGGTTGCGTACTGGCAAATCGTCTTTCTGAAAACCCAAAAATAAATATTCTTTTAATCGAAGCAGGTGGTAAAGATAAGAATATGAACATCCATATTCCTGCAGCCTATTCCAAACTAAATTATGACAAAACCTTGAATTGGGATTTCTTTACCGAACCTCAAAAGCACGTTTTAAACCGAAAAATGTATCAACCTCGTGGAAAAACTTTAGGCGGTAGTAGTTCAATCAATTGTATGGCATATATCCGTGGAAATCGGGAAAATTATAACGATTGGGAACGTTGGGGAAATATAGGATGGGGATATGAACAAATGCTACCTTATTTCAAAAAATCAGAGAATAATGAACAATATAAAAATGACTTTCACGGTCGTGGAGGGCTATTGAATGTTACTAACAATCGTAATATCACGCCCTTAGCGGAGGCTTTCGTGAAGGGAAATATTGAATGTGGAATACCTGAAAATCAAGACTTTAATGGTAAATTTCAAGAAGGAGCTGGTAAATTTCAGTTTACTATTAAGAATGTTAGAAGACATTCTACGGCTTCGGCTTTTTTAGTGCCAGCTTTGTCTCGACCTAATTTAACAGTTTTGACCAATTCATTAACCAAGCAATTATTAATTAAGAATGACCGAGTAATCGGTGTTGAATTCATTAAAGATTCATCAGGAAATACCGAGAAAGTTTATGCTGAAAAAGAAGTAATTGTATCAGCAGGAGCATTTCAAAGTCCACAAATATTGATGCTTTCTGGTATTGGTGATGCTGATTATCTGAAAGGTTTTGGCATAGAATCAAAATTGCATTTAAAAGGGGTTGGGCAAAATTTATCCGACCATCTTTTTGTCAATATGAACGTATTTTGTAATCAACGATTAACCTATAATAATGCTGAACGTTTTCCTTGGGTTTTGGGAAATGCGTTCAAATATTTTGTACAAAAACAAGGTCCATTAACCTCAAGTCCGTTGGAAGCGTGTTCATTTTTCAGAACACTGCCCGACCTCGACCGTCCAGACATGCAATTTCACTTTGCTCCTGTGATGGGCGAGGATATTCACGATTTGGCAAATTTGCCCAAAACAGAAGGATTTACCATTCTACCAACGATTATTAACCCCAAAAGTCGTGGATATGTGGGACTACATTCCAATAAAGCCATCGATGCACCGCTAATTGATCCACAATATTTTTCAGATGCGAACGGCGAAGATTTAGCTACGATGTTAAGGGGCGTAAAAAAGGCAAAAGAGGTACTTTTATCCGAGGCTTTTGCACCGTTTAGAACAGAAAATGAATTAAATTTTCCAAGAAATGCCAATACCGACGAAGCATTAATTCAGCATATTTTAAAGAACTGCGAAACGGTTTATCACCCCTGCGGAACTTGCAAAATGGGCGTAGATGATATGGCGGTAGTATCGCCTGAGTCCTTGAAAGTTAGAGGTTTAACGGGTTTAAGAGTTGTGGATGCTTCAATAATTCCCGTAGTTATTTCTGGAAATACAAACGCTCCTACGATTGCGGTGGCGGAGAAGGCGGCGGATTTAATTTTGTATGGATAATAATCAAAAAAGCCTTCTCAAATCAAATTGAGAAGGCTTTTTTGATTATTTAATTCACTTTCATTACCTTTCTGATTTCTCTTTTTTGATTATATTGCAAATCAATAAAATACGCTCTAGTAGGATAATGTTGTAAATCAAATTCAACTACGTTACGCCCTTTTTTGCCTTCATAATCACTCAATTGAAGGTTTTTGCCTTGGCTATCATACAAATTAAACCATACGTTTTCATCTTTTTGAAGCGTGAAACTTACTTTGATTTTACCGTTGGTTGGATTTGGATAAAGATTAATTTCGGTTTCTCCTTCATCTGATAACACTGACGATACCCTTCCCGAAAAACAACCCGAAGCACGTGGGTCATCTTCTTCAAAACAACTTGCTTGGGCATAATTAGTAGCCTCTAACCAATGTCTTGGTTTAAAACCTCCGTTTGAACCAGAACTTGTGGTAACGTAATTTTTCGCTCCGCATTTATGAGCATATACATTTTCGCCATATTAAGTGAACAGGGATTGACCTTCGGTGTAGATATTACTACAAGTTCCTATATATGAAAATAAAGGATCATTTGTAACGTCCTTTATGTAGGTTGTCGTACCACAAGAATTAGATAATGTAACACTGATGATTGTACCAGATGGACTATTACTACCCCTCACTGCAATTGAAGAACTGTTATTTAATGAACCAGAAACTAATGTAATATCTGGACTAAGCGTCCAATTACCATTTGTTGTTTCTATTCCTTGTCCTATAACGCTAAAAGTTCTGTTAGGAACAGTAACACTCGCAGAATTTCCCGTGTGGAATAAAACTTTTCATAATTATTTTGTTTTTAGAACTAATTTTGCTTTGAATAATGATTTGTAATTTCGTATTCCTATCAGACTTAATACTTGAAATGAAAAATTATTATTAATTTTTCCAATGTTAAGTTTATATAATCTATCATCCCATACTATTTCTTGATTTAAAGTACAGGTATATAAATCATATTTAACATTAATATTATTGAACTCAAATACCATTTTAGCTGGTAGAGGTTCTCCGTAATAACCTTCACAATTAGGGACTCTTTTATCTTCAAAATCGCTAAATTTAATTTGATAATCATTCCCACCAACATTTACCGTTTGGGTTTTACCAAAGTCAATTGTTGTTATTACTTCGTTAATAATTTCGGGCATAACTACTTTTTTCTCACAACTCGCCGAGGTTGCCAACAAGCCAATGCTCGCCCACAACCAAATTTTGGGTATTTTTTTCATTACAATAAAAGTTTAAACTGTTAAAAATTAAACAATACAAAACGCCTCCAAAGAATATTTTGGAGTAAAGACAAGTTTTAAGTAACTGTGTGTTGTGTGAGTTTTAAGAAATGAGAATAAAAAAAGACAGGCAAAACAGGTCTCTTGGTGTCGGTGTACTGCGTAGCTACTAATTATGGAACAAAACTGTATATTTATTTTTAATTAACCAAACATCTAAAAACAAATAGTTTTATAAAATATGGTTATTGACGATATTATGCGTTTGTCCAAAAATTTATAAAATTTTTATAAACTTTTACAAAACCAATTAAATGGTAAAAATCTCTTTTTATCAACCTTCCGAATTATTCCACAAAATTTATCGTTAATTTTGAAATGTCGTTTTCAATCGATAATCGGACTATTATGACGCTCCCAAAACCATTCTTAGAAAATCTTTGCCAGAAGCACTCAAAACCAAATACTTTCCCCTCTACTTCGGTTGTCAAGGAATTATTTACGGATATTGTGTTCACTTTATTTCCCGAACAAACGCAAAAGCATTTTGGCTG
>JACMRQ010000242.1 GCA_014376355.1 Arcicella sp.
CTCATGCAACAACAAGGTTTACAAACATTTGACTATTTAGTATTCTTATTTTATTTCATTCTCGTATCGAGTTATGGATATTGGATTTATAACAAGAAAAAAGCAAAAGAAACCAACACACAAGATTTCTTTTTGGCGGAAGGTTCATTGACTTGGTGGGCAATTGGAGCTTCTTTGATTGCTTCTAATATCTCCGCTGAGCAAATGATTGGTATGTCGGGTAATGGTTTTTCAATGGGACTCGGAATTTCTACTTACGAGTGGATGGCAGCAGCTACTTTATTGGTAGTTGCGGTGTTTTTTATGCCAATCTATTTAAAAAACAAAATCTCGACCATGCCACAGTTTTTGAGCCAACGTTATAATAAAACGGTGAGTTTAATCATGGCAATTTTCTGGCTAATTCTTTATATTACAGTAAATCTAACCGCCATCTTATATTTAGGAGCTTTGGCTGTTTCTGAAATTTCAGGAATTGGATTTTATACTTGTATGATTATGTTGGCTGTTTTTGCGGTAATAATCACAATTGGGGGTATGAAAGTAATTGGATTTACAGACGTTATTCAAGTGTTTTTCTTAGTAATTGGTGGTTTAGCAGCTACCTATTTGGCAGTGACGTTGGTTTCAGGAACGGGCGGATTAAGCGGTTTGGTAGACGGTTTTAAATTAATGACCCAAAACCACGATGACCATTTTCACATGATATACAGAGAAAGTGCTGACCCTCATGGTCATTCAAATTATATGTCATTACCAGGACTAACGGTTTTATTTGGCGGAATGTGGATTGTGAATTTGAACTATTGGGGTTGCAATCAATATATCACTCAACGTGCTTTGGGTGCAGATTTAGACACGGCTCGTAAAGGTTTATTATTTGCTGCATTCTTAAAATTATTGATGCCTGTAATCGTTACATTACCTGGAATTGCCGCTTATGCTTTGTATCAAAAAGGAATGTTTCAAAAAGAAATGCTTGATGCAACGGGAGCTTTCAACCAAGATAGAGCTTACCCAGTTTTGCTAAATTTATTACCAGCGGGTTTAAAAGGTTTATCTTTTGCAGCACTTACTGCCGCAGTTGTTGCCTCGTTAGCGGGTAAGGCAAACAGTATTTCAACCATTTTTACGCTTGATGTTTTCAGACCTTATTTTGCGAAAGATATGTCTGAAAAGCAATTGGTTTGGGTAGGAAGAATTGTCATCGTCATTGCGATGGTTTTGGCAATCATAGTTTCTCCTTTCATGGGAATTGACAAAAAAGGCGGTTTTCAGTTTATTCAAGAAATGACAGGACTTCTTTCTCCTGGTATTTTTGCAGCTTTTATTATGGGATTTTTCTGGAAAAAAACCAATTCAGCAGGAGCATTTTTTGCGATTGTTGGCGGTTTTTTAATTGCTTTATCAATGCACAACAACTGGCTCCCAGGCACTGATTGGACACAAGTTCCATTTCTTGACCGCATGGGATGGGTTTTTCTAATCTGTGTTTCGGTAATGTTTATTTTGAGTCTTGTTTTACCTGACGAGAAAAAAGGCTTAGAAATTGATGCTTCAATGTTTAGAACTACACGAGGATTTGCTATCGGTGCAACTATTGTCATTGCTTCAATTATTGCATTATATACTTATTTCTGGTAAAATATTTTCAATAATTTTATTCAAAAAATAGCGTCAAATATTTTTGACGCTATTTTTTTGTTTCCTCACAAATAGAATAAATTGGCAAATAGCACTATCTATTTTATTCGAAGCAAACCACAATAACGATTTTATGCTTGACCTTGACATCGGCTTCCATCTTGGTAGCGATTAATTTTGTACTTGCGTTAACTTCGATAGTTAAATTTGTAAAACTAAAATGTACCTTCTTAAGTTAATTTAATATGAACCGAGAAGAAACAATAAAATTACTCCGACCCACCATAAATGTTGAAAAAGAAGCTGAAAGCGAGTTTGAAATATTTCAGAATGAAATTTTACGACCAATCTTAAAATTACAAAATGATTTACTCAATGAAATCTTTAGAACCTACATTAGTAAGCGGAAGGGTGCATTTTATAAATTTTCTGAAAAAGAAAAAGTAGCTTACATTAATCAAGCCGTTCGGAAAGACATGAAATTCAAGCATTATCTTGAGGGTATTATCACAGGAATGTTTACCTTGGACGAGTACGTAAAATTCATGGAAAATGAAGATGAATTGACTAAAAGGCTAATTAATTTATTGGTACAACGCTTACAGAGTCAATTTAAAACTGAAAGTAAATAAATTGGGCAGGTTCGTTATACATACCTAAGAATAAAATCGCTAAAACTATTCCATAATATAATACCCATCGAACTATTAAAGGACTTTTATTTAATGATTCTCTAAGACTTATTCCACGTTGTTTTAGATGGATAATCTCCATGACAATCATCGCAAAAGCTACCATTGCAAAGTTTGAAATCCCCTTTCCTAAAAAAATATTTTTCTCAATAAACTCCTTATTTCCAAGTTGTTTCAATTGCTCCCCAAAACCAGTGAACAAATGTGAAGAAATATAAATAGCATCTTGAATTTTAGAAGCTCGGAAGAAAATCCAAGCGAAGGAAACCAAACAAAAAACAGTGAAGATTTGAATTAATTTATATAAAAGCGGCAACTTTTTGATACCAGTCATATCAATAATTTTGTTCCTGAAATTTACAGTCAAATTCCCAAAAATAAGATAAACTCCGTGAATTGCTCCCCAAATGATAAACGTCCAACTTGCTCC
>JACMRQ010000243.1 GCA_014376355.1 Arcicella sp.
CTTTAGGATACAAATTTGGAAAACATAGACCAAAATTGTAAATCTGAGTTTTGAGTACTTAGCTTTTAAAAATAACAAATAAATAATTTTCAAGTATTAAAAAGTACAAATGTCTTGTTGCCAATTACTTGAATATTAAAAATTATACAAGAAACACTGATAGCCAAATGCTGACAGCCAATATCCATAAAAAATGAATATTTTTAACGTTTATCCACTTTACGATATCACACCTGTAAAAGCGCTGGGAAGCAAATTATGGGATAAAAATGGTGTTGAATATCTTGATTTATACGGAGGACACGCCGTTATTTCTATTGGACATTCTCATCCTCATTACGTTCAAAAATTAACCGAACAATTGAGCAATTTAGGGTTTTATTCAAACTCAGTAAATATTCCAATTCAGCAAGAATTAGCCACAAAATTGGGAGAACTTTCTGGATATGAAGATTACGAACTTTTCCTTTGTAATTCAGGGGCAGAAGCCAATGAAAATGCACTCAAAACGGCTTCTTTTTTCAATGGTCGTAAAAAAGTAATTGCCTTCTCAAAAGCTTTTCATGGAAGAACGGCTGGTGCAGTTGCAGTTACGGATAATAAAGCCATTGTTGCACCTGTAAACTACGATGAACACGTAACTTTTTTGCCTTTCAACGACGTTGAAGCCTTACGTACTGCTGTTACCGAAGAAATTTGTGCCGTAATTGTGGAAGGAATTCAAGGTGTTGGTGGAATCAATGTAGCATCAGATGAATTTTTAAAAGCTGCCCGTGAAATTTGTGATAAAACGGGAGCGGTGTTAATATTAGACTCTGTACAGTGTGGATACGGACGTTCGGGTAAATTTTTCTCGCACGATTTTTCAGGAATTCGTCCTGATATAATGACTACTGCCAAAGGGATGGGCAATGGATTCCCTATTGGAGGCGTGTTGATTGCCCCAAAATTTAAAGCAAAATTTGGAATGTTAGGCACAACTTTTGGCGGAAATCATTTGGCTTGTGCCGCAGCAGTAGCCGTTTTAGATGTGATGAAATCGGAAAACTTGATGGAAAATGCCACCCAAAAAGGTAATTATCTATTCGAAAATCTGAAAGGAATATCAGGTATCAAAGAATTGCGTGGACGGGGATTAATGATTGGTATTGAATTCGAAAAACCTGTTGATAAAATTAGAGATACTTTATTATTTGACCATAAAATTTTCTGTGGCTATTCGGGTAAAAATACTTTGAGATTATTGCCAAGTTTGGCTTTGGGACAGGCGGAATGTGATAGATTTTTGGAGGCTTTAGCGGTTGTGATGAAATGAAAAATAAAATGTTAATTTGTCGATTTTTAAACGACGATTTGACATTTTTTATAATTGTTGCTCTTTTAGAATCTTAGTGATTATTTTTTTCCATGCAACTGTTTCTTCTTTGGTAATTTTTTGCTCCACCAGTGAAACCTGTTCCGTTTTAAAAACAGTATATAATCTATTGTAAGTCAAGCTATTAATTATATTTTCATTTCGCCAAGAAGTAATTTTGCACTCTTCCTCCTCCGAGGTTTGCTCTCGAAAATGTCTTGCTAATAATATATAATCTATTTTTAACATAGGCCAATTCATCTATCTTGATAGGACAATATTCCCGCAAAGCCAGTTGTTTAACGAATTATTTAAATAATTGTTTTTTGATAAAAGGCTGAAAATTAATCAATAGATGATACAATTTGAATAAAAAATCTCAAAAGAATGGAGTAACGTAATATTTGAAAGTACAAAAATAGACAAATCATGTAATTTTATTTATTGAAATATGAAACCTATGATTATCAAATACTTACCACTTTAACAACGAATAAATTTACGCAAAAAACTAACTAAACATTCATAAAAGGTTTTTTTTAGCATGGGTTTTATAAAATACCTATTTGCATTAGCCTTCAATACATTTTGATATTAACTCAAAATGTGATTATTTTACGTTTCATTTGCGTTATTTTAGATGCTTAAAATTGAAATTTCCTCAGTAGTTGTATAATAAAATCTGTTATTTAATCACAATGACAGTTAATGGGTAACAAATAAATAATACTTAAAAAATGGCATTAATTACTAAAATTAGAGAAAAGTCGGGAATAGCAGCGGCAGCAATTGCTATTAGTTTAATTTTTTTCCTTGTTGGCGGAGATATTTTTAGTGGTAATTCACGTTTCTTCGGAGGTTCGAGTGATGTAGTGGGTGAAATTGGAGGTGAAAAAATCAACTATAAAGACTTTCAGAAAAAAGTTGAAGATGCTACCCAAAATTATACGCAACAGGCGGGCCGTAGTCCAGGCGAGCAAGAAACAAATCAAATGCGTGACCAAGTTTGGAATCAGTATATTTTAGATTTGGCTTATGGAAAAGAATATGAGGCCTTAGGCTTATCAGTTTCTGCCAAAGAATTAGTTGATATGGTGCAAGGTGAAAACATTCATCCATCAGTTCGTCAGCAATTTACCAATCCACAGACGGGTCAATTTGACAAAACTTATGTGATTCAATTTTTGAAAAACTTCAAAACAATGCCAGTTGCTCAACAACAGGCTTGGGCGAGCTTTGAAAAATCATTGGCTCAAGACCGTTTGAGAACTAAGTATGAGAATTTATTAAAAATGTCTACTTATACAACCAATGCGGAAGCACAAAAAGAATATTCAGCTCAAACTTCAAAGGTAGATGCTCATTATTTATACGTTCCTTTCTATTCTGTGGCTGATTCAACTGTTAAAGTTACGGATTCACAATTAGAAGATTATTTAGGCAAACACAAAGATGCTTTCGTAGGACAAAATACTCGTTCAATCCAGTACGTTACTTTTCCAGTTATTCCTTCAAAACAAGATACCGCATCTTTTTATAACGATATTAAACGTTTAGCGAAAGAATTGGCAATTACTAAGAATGATTCAGCTTTTGCCATGATGAATTCGGATGTAAAAACGCCTTATTACGTAACGATGGCAGAAATTCCAGAATCAGTTAAAGGTTCTTTAGGTTCAATGACTCCTGGTGGAATTTATGGTCCTTTCAAAAATGGAATGTCCTACTCAATCTACAAATACGGAGGTATTCAGAAAGATTCATTGTTTACGGTTCGTGCAAGTCATATTTTGATTCAAGCGGCTAAAGCTGCTCCCGATTCAGTGAAAGCAGCAGCTCGTAAGCGTGCAGAAGGTATTTTAGCACAAATTAGAGGTGGTGCTTCTTTTGAAGCAATGGCTCAACAATTTGGAACAGACGGAACGGCCCAACAAGGCGGAGATTTAGGATATTTTAAGAATAATGGTTCGATGGTTAAACCTTTTGAAAACGCTATTTTTGGTTTCTCGGGAACTGGTTTATTAGCCAATATTGTTGAAACAGATTTTGGCTATCACATCGTGAAAGTAACGGAAGCTAAAACAAATACCCGATATAAATTAGCAGCAATAAATAGAACAATTGCCCCAAGTCAAGCCACGATGGATGAAGTTTTGCGTAAAACCGATGCTTTTGCCACAGAAAATAACACGAAAGATAAATTTGAAGCGGCTTTGAAAAAAGATAGAACCTTATTGATGTTGCGTGGTGACAAAATTCCAGAAGGTGCTGCTGGGTTCAATAACTTGCAAAATGCTCGTGATATTGTTCGTTGGGCATTTAATTCAGATACTAAAATCGGTTCAATTTCAACGGTTTTCCAAAACGAAAATCAGTATATTGTTGCTTTGGAAACAGGTTCGACCGATAAAAATAAAGTAAAAATTGACGATTTCCGTGACGAATTAACGGCAAAGGTGAGAGGCGAAATGAAAGCGGAAATAATCACGAAGAAATTGAGTGGTGTATCTGGAACTTTAGAGCAAATGGCTCAGAAATATGGTGCAGGTGCTTTGGTTGAAACAGTAACTGATTTGACGCTTGCACAAGGCGTTTTGACAAGTGCAGGAGCAGACCCAACGGCATTAGGAAAAGCATTTGGTTTGAAGATTGGACAAAAATCTAAACCATTC
>JACMRQ010000244.1 GCA_014376355.1 Arcicella sp.
TCTCGTCCTGCGTGCATTCTTTCTACCGAACTATTCAGAAAAAGCGTGGGTGGCGTATTTTTTCCTGCGTAAGTCAATGCTGAACCCTCATTCCAGAGCGTTGGATTTTCAATTTTTGAATATCCAAACCAATATGTCGCTGCCGAAGTTCTTTTGCTATCATCGCCTTCACCCGAATCTGGATGAATGAACGCCAAAATTCCATCAATATCAACGACTGCATTTACTTTACTCGAATAATTAGGATTTCCTTCCGTTCCTTCCAGACTTGATACTTGGGCAGTTGAACCTAATAAAGCTGATAATTGACCGCCTGCCGAAAAACCTAAAGTTGCCACTTTATTCGTATTTGCACCATAAGTTTTTGCATTGGCTCGTACCCAACGAATAGCCGCTTTTAAATCATGCACCGCCGCTGGATAAAGTGCTTCGGTGGAGAGTCTATATTCTGGCAAAAAGCAAACATAACCCAAATATGCGAGTCGTTGAGCTAAGGCGATGTGTTGATTTTTGTTACCTGTCCGCCAACCTCCACCATGAATAATAATAATTAAAGGACGTAGTTTTTTAGCTTTCGCCTTTGGATAAAAAGCGTCTAATACTAAACTTCTTTCCCGAATTTTAGTGTACACAATATTCTTTTTTTCCTGAACTGAAGGAGGCGTAATTTCGGAAGGTTTTTTGATATTCGGATATGACTTCAACGTACCTAAATACGCACTCGTCATGGAATACGAAGTGTCTTTTACACCCGTAATTCCTTTGGTTGATTGAGCGAAGGATGATTGAATGAATAGGAGTAGCCACGAAATTAACAAAAAGGTATGTGTTTTAAAGTTAATTATTCTCATAATTTTCAAGAGATTAAATGGTTGGATTATGGAAATTTTTTTGAACAATAATAAATCAAAATGGCTTCCATTTTCCATCAAAAGTCCAAATTACAGAAATCGTTGTGGGGTCAATTTTAAAGTTATTTGTAAACCATTGATAGTCTCCTCCCTTTCGGTGGCAATTTTGGTAGTAAATTCGATGACCCCATTTCGGTTCTTGACTATCGGATTGCCGACCACTCGATACGTGATAAATCTCCGCATCCGCCATGTTTTCATCGAATTTGCAATCCACTAAATACATTTGTGCGGGACGATGATAACGCCCTAATTTATACCCTTTATCACCTTCAAAAGTGCAGTTTTTTAAGACTGTTTTTGACGATTCATCATTGGTGCCATCGTGCCAAATGGCGGCATTCATATTGTGACAGATAAAACGGCAATTTTCTGCCCAAGCCCAACCCCTTGGACAATAGAAGTCTACGCCCCCTTCCATTGTACAATTCTTGAAGTAATACATTCCATTTTCTGCATCCCATGGACTCACCGTATCACCTCCACCCGCACGAAAAGTACAGTTTAAAAACGTTAAACGAGTTGCTCCAGGCATCGAACGAAACGCAAATTGATGTCCGTCTTTCCGTACAATTTTTTTGCCCATTTCTTCGCCTTTTTCACGGGGAAGGGCATATTTATCTTTCCCAATCGCTCCATTTCCACCCGATTCATTGGCACAAATAATGGTCGAATCTCTTTTAACATCAAATCCATAGCTGTTAATAACAGTGATGTTTTCAAAAGCTAAATCGTGTCCTTTTACGTTTATGGTTGCCGCTCCATAATCATCAGGATTGGCACAACGCCAAACATCACGGGGTAATGAAATACGAATAACGACACCTTTTTCGCTTTGTCCTTGTAGTTTAAAATACGACTTTCCAATTATTAACTTTTCTGGGTATAATCCATTTTTGATGAAAATAGTCCGCTGGTTTATCGAAATGGTATCCAAACTATTGATGGCTTCTTGAATGGTTCTGAAATTTCCCGAGCCATCTTGGGCAACGGTGATTTTTTGGGCAAATAGGAGGGAAGTATTAACAATGATTGATACTATAAGGAAGAATGTTTTCATTTACATAATCATTAAGGAGATAAAGCATTTCTCATTAAAGGCATTCTTTCTAATTTATTACCCTTTGAGTTATTAAACTTATCAATTTTCTTCAACCTTCCGCATGGATGATTCCCTGACAACTAATTGGGTTTTCAACATGATTGTTTCTGGAATAGGACTTTCATTTTCTATTTGTTTCAACAATAAATTAACCGCTTCTTTCCCCATCTCTTGAATGGGTTGGCTTACACTTGATACAGAAGGAGTGAAATAGTCACAGAATGGCTCATTATTAAAACTAACTATGGCAATTTCTTCGGGAACTTTAACACCTCTTTGTTTAAGTGCATGAAGTGTCGCAAAAGCAATGCGATCACTTATTGTTAAAATACCATCGGGCGGATTGGGCAAATTCATGAGGTTAAAAGTTTGGAGCATGGAATGTTCCTGTGAAAAATCTCCGTGTGATACATATTCTGGATAAAAAGGCAAATCATATTTTTCCAAAGCATTCTTAAAACCTTGTACCCGCTCATTACTAATTAATAAATTTAGAGGCCCCGCTAAACAGGCTAATCGTTTACAACCTCTTTTAATCAAGTGTTCCGTAGCTTCAAATGCTGCTTTTACATTATCTACAATCACTTTAGAAATTGTTAATTCTTCGCTGTGTCTGTCAAATAAAACTACGGGTATTTTCTTCCGAATTAATTTTTCAATATGCCCATAATGGGTCGTATCACGAGCAAGCGAAATAATTAAACCCTCAACTCTACTATTCACAAGGTTTTCTATTTGATTGATTTCACGCAAGTACGATTCGTGAGTCTGGCAAATTATTACACTGTACCCCGCTTGCAAGGCTGCTTCTTCAATACTAATCAGAACGGATGAAAAAAAATGAAAGTTTAATCCTGGCAAAACTACTCCAATGGTTTTGGTGCTATTTTTTACTAAACTTTTCGCCAACTGATTTGGCTGATAATCCAATTCTTTAGCCACTCTCGCTACTGCATTACGTGTTTCAGATTTTATGTCGGGTAAACCACGTAAAGCCCTTGAAACCGTGGAGGTGGAAATGCCAAGCAACATGGCAATTTCTTTGATTGTTGTTGTATTTGTTTTCATTTTTTAGCGACCCTCAGCCTTTGCCAATTCGGTTTGAATGAGAGTCTAAATTAGAAAAAGTATTATCGGATTAAAATCAAATAGTAAATGTTCAATGCAATCGTTTGCGGGAAAATTGCGGGAACTTTCTTGCAAAAATATTAAGTAAAAAGTATTAAGTTGTACTTTATATATAAAATGTGTTCGTAGGAAGTGTTATAAAAATAAATTAATGAAAAAACTATTACTATTATGCCTTTGTTTCTTAGGTTTTTGGATAAAAATTAATGCTCAAACTCGCCAAGTAACGGGGCAAATAAAGGACAGTAATACGGGTGAAATGTTGCCAGGTGTAAATATTGCTGTGAAGGGGACTACATCGGGAGTTTCCACAAATACTGATGGAAAATTCTCCATAAAAGTATCGGATAACGCAACGCTTGTAATGAGTTTTGTGGGTTATGAAACCCAAAGTATCAAAATTGGCAATCGTTCAGACATTGATGTTGCTCTTCAATCTATTGTACAGTCTTTAGATGAGGTTGTTGTAATTGGCTATGCGGAGGTTAATCGTCGGGATTTGACTGGTGCGGTTTCATCGGTTGGGGCTAAACAACTCAAGGATATTCCACTTACTAATGCCGCAGAAGCCCTCACGGGGAAGTTGGCGGGCGTGCGTGTCACCACTTCTGAAGGGTCACCAGGAGCGGCCATTCAGATTCGAGTACGGGGTGGCGGTTCAATTACGCAAGACAATTCTCCCATTTATGTTGTGGATGGTATTCAAGTTGAGAATGCACTTTCCTTCATTTCACCGCAAGATATTGCCAATATTGACGTACTGAAAGATGCTTCAACTACGGCTATTTACGGAGCGAGAGGAGCCAATGGAGTGGTTGTAATTACTACAAAATCGGGTAGAAATGCAAAAACTACCATCAGTTACAACGGCTCGACGGGTTTTCGACAAATCTTCAAAACATTAGACGTAATGAGTCCTTACGATTTTGTGCGTTGGCAGTATGAACGGAGTAGGGGAGATGCGGTACTCGATAAAAGTTTTACTGACCAATACGGAACTTTTGAAAATATCAATCAGTATAAAACCGCAACGCCAATTGATTGGCAAAAAGAGGTTTTTGGACGCAAAGCAATCTATCAAAACCATAATATTGCCATCAACGGTGGCGATGCTAAAACAAGTTTTAATTTGAGTTTAACCGCCAATAAAGAAGATGGTATATTGCTTGAATCGGGTTTTGACCGTTATTTAGCTAATTTTAGATTTGATCATAAAGCCTCTGATAAACTTAGAGTTGGTTTCAATGTAAGGTATCTGAACCAAACTATTCGGGGGGCAGGAACTTCTGGAAGTGGCACAAAATCAACCAACCGTTTGCGACATTCAGTTCAATATCGTCCCTTATTAATCGGAGCAAATCCTGTGATAGATGATTTTGATAATGACCTTTACATTACGGCTGGAAATTTAATTAATCCCATTTTAATTACGCAAGCAGAATATCAAGCGGCTTATACTAAAGCAACCAATTTTAGTGGATATGTTGCGTATAATATTCTTAAAAGCTTAGTTTTCAAATCAACTTTTAGCATTGATAACAATGATGCTCAGACTAACCAGTTTTATTCTAAAATAACGGGAACGGCTCGTAATTATGCTTCATTGCCTGTGGCAAGTATTTTCTCGCAGAATAATGTTACCCTCAACAATGCAAATACACTTCAATACACGCAGAAATTCGGGAAAAAGCACGACTTTAGTGTCTTGATTGGGCAGGAGCTTTACGATTATTCTTCCAAAAGTATGAATATCGAAACTCGTTATTTTCCCGCCGATATTTCATCTGACCAAGCAATTGCTAACATGGGACTTGGCTCGCCTCCGAGTGGAGCAACCCAAGCTCGCCCAGTCACAAATGAAGTGCCACCAAATCGTTTATTTTCCCTATTCGGACGGGCTACGTACAGTTATGAAGATAAATATTTAGCCACCGTTTCACTTCGTTCTGACCGTTCTTCTAAGTTTAAATACTCAAATGGTTCGTTGGTTTTTCCATCGGGAACTGTTGCTTGGCGATTTACCAAAGAGAATTTTATGAGAAATAATATCTGGCTCACGGACGGAAAAATTCGCTTTGGTTATGGCATTGCAGGAAACAATCGAATTGGTGATTTGCTATTTCAACAACTTTACGGGGTAACGGGGGAATACGCCTTAAATCATACCGTGCTACCAGGTTATGCTCCCGTTGCTTTAGCGAATGAAGACTTGAAATGGGAATCGAATGTATCGCAGAATTTGGGGATAGACTTGTCTTTTTTGAATAATAAAATTCA
>JACMRQ010000245.1 GCA_014376355.1 Arcicella sp.
CGCTTTATTTTTTCACAAGCAAAAATTGGAATTGATATTAGTAATCATCCTCTTATTCAAAAAAGTGACATCATTCATTTGCATTGGATAAATTTTGGTTTTCTTTCGCTAAATTCTCTCGAAAAATTATTCATAATCCATAAACCAATCGTTTGGACATTACACGATATGTGGGTTTTTACGGGAGGCTGTCATTATTCAAGGGAGTGTACAAACTACGAAAGGAATTGTGGAAACTGTGTTCAGTTTTTGAAAGATCCAGCTGAAAATGACCTTTCACATCAAGTTTGGGAACGTAAAAAGGAAATCTTTTCAAAGGCTAATGTAACGATTGTAACGTGTAGTGAATGGTTGGCTCAAAAAGCCCGTGAAAGTAGTTTGTTGAAGGATAAAACGATTGTTTCAATACCCAATCCGATTGATACTGACGTTTTCAGATCCATTGAAAAAAGCATTGCCAGAGGAAATTTTAAATTATCTCCCGATAAAAAATATATCCTTTTCGGAGCGGTAAAAATATCGGATGCAAGAAAAGGATTTGCTTATTTTGCGGAAGCTATTTCAATTATCAATCAGCAATTAATAATTAACAATATTGATTCCGATAATATCGAAGTTCTAATTTTTGGACAAGCTCAAGCGGCTGATTTTGAAGGACTTCCCTTTAAAGTAAATATTCTTGGCAAACTTTCAGATTTAGAAACGATTGCCACAGCCTATTCAGTCGCATCGGTATTTGTAAGTCCATCCATCGAAGATAATTTACCCAATACCATCATGGAATCAATGGCGTGTGGCACGCCAGTTGTAGGTTTTGATGTTGGCGGAATTCCAGAGATGATTGATCATGAAAAATCAGGTTATTTAGCTAAATACAAATCTTCCGAAGACCTTGCCAAAGGAATTTATTGGATATTGTTTAATGCTGATTATCAATTACTTGCGAATAATTCAAGGCAAAAAGTATTGGATAATTATTCCGAAAAAGTAGTTGCTGAAAAATATAAAAAAGTTTATCAATCTTTGATTTAGTTGATTGGTAGGGACGAATAGCATTCGTCCATTTTGATTCAGTTGTGGACAAATGCTATTCGTCCTTACATTATTACTCCAAATATAACTGATTTGAAACTTTCCATCATTACTATTACTTACAACGCTGAAAAATACTTAGAACGCACCATTCAAAGTATTATGAAGCAGTCTGTCCAAGATTTTGAGTATCTAATTATTGATGGAAAATCAAAAGATGGAACCTTACAAATTGCTGAAAAATACAAAAATAGAGTTAATAAACTCATTTCAGAACCTGATAAAGGACTTTATGATGCTATGAATAAAGGACTCAAACACGCTTCGGGAGATTTTGTATGGTTCATGAATGCGGGAGATGAAATTTATGATAATCAGGCAGTTGAGAACATTTATAAAATTATTTCTGATAAAACTGACGTACTTTATGGAGATACTTCATTCGTAGATAATGAAGGAAATATTCAAGGGTTACGTTCTGAAATAACCCCTCATCGTTTGCCAAAAGATTTGAAATGGCAAGATATGAACTTAGGAATGTTAGTATGCCATCAAGCCTTTATTGCCCGAAAATCAATCGCTCCATTATACATGGAAAATAATTTAAGTGCCGATGTAGATTGGGAAATCGAGTGCTTAAAACGAGCAAAAGAAATTAAATATTTGGATTTTGTGGTAGCAAAATATTTAATAGGAGGAATTTCTAATAAACAGTTAAAACGCTCATTATTAAATCGTTATGAAGTTTTGAAAAAGCATTTTGGATTTGTGGAAGCGTTCTCCGCCCACGTTCAGATATTGTTCAGAGGGATTCGTTTGATTGTTAAAAACAGAGGAAAATATTGGTAGAAATCAGTCGCTTGTCTTTTTTTGGCAAGCGACTGATTTTTTTATAATCCTAAAATTCGTTTATTCAATTCCAAATCTGCACCACCACCCGCAAAATCATCAAATACTTTTGACGTTGCTTGAATAATGTGAGAAGCAATAAATGGAGCTCCTTCTTCTGCTCCTTGAACGGGATCTTTCAACGCACATTCCCATTCCAAAACTGCCCAACCGTCGAAACCATATTGCGTTAATTTTGAGAAAATGGAAGCAAAATCTACCTGACCATCGCCTAAAGAACGGAAACGACCAGCACGATTTACCCATGATTGATAACCTCCGTAAACACCTTGTTTTCCAGTTGGATTAAACTCAGCATCTTTTACATGGAATGCTTTGATTCTTTCATGATAAAAATCTATATATTGTAAGTAATCAAGGCATTGCAATACAAAATGTGATGGGTCATACAACAAACAAGCACGTGAATGGTTGTTTACTTTCTCCAAAAACATCTCGTACGTTACGCCATCGTGCAAATCTTCGCCTGGGTGAATTTCATAACAAACATCCACGCCATATTCATCAAAATGATTTAAAATTGGCAACCAACGATTGGCTAATTCCGTAAAACCCATATCCACTAACCCTTGTGGACGTTGAGGCCAAGGATACATGGTATGCCAAAGCAACGAACCCGAAAAAGTAGCGTGAGTTTTCAAACCCAAATTCTGAGAAGCCTGGGCCGCCCATTTCAATTGTTGAACCGCCCATTCGGTACGAGCTTTCGGATTTCCTTTTACAGAATCAGGAGCAAAACCATCAAATCCAGCATCATAGGCAGGATTTACCGCCACTAATTGTCCTTGAAGGTGAGTGGAGAGTTCCGTAATTTGGAGACCTTTATCCGCTAATTTCCCTGTAAGCTCATCACAATATGTTTTTGAAGTAGCCGCTTTTTCAAGGTCAATGGCACGAGCATCCCAAGTTGGAATTTGAATACCTTTATATCCTAAACCCGAAACCCAATCCGTAATGGAATCAAGGGTATTGAATGGTGCTTTATCGTCTAAAAATTGGGCTAAAAATATAGCAGGACCTTTGATTGTTTTCATTTGTTTAGTTTAATATTTTCTTTGACGAATATTATTTTTGTCAATAACGGTAAACAATTTATTGTAAGTAATTTCTTTATTTTTAAAAAGTTCAAGTAAGAAATTAGCAGGCTCATCTGGTGAAAACTCATCCCAACGAAAGAAAATAACGCCTTGCGGTGGTCTGTATCCATCTTTAAAAATTAGTGTTCCATAGTCTTGGTCAAAAGTCAAAATTAATCTTTCTTCTAATATTGCTAATTCCATTACTTCTTCATCCTTAATTCCAGAACATTCTTGTCCGATATGAATAATATCAAAACCCATTTTTGCGAGAATTTCTTTACTTTTATAGGGGAAATTTTCATTGGCGAGAAGTTTCATTAAGCGGCATTTTTAGGAGTACTGATTTCATACAACAAACTATCCCTTAGACAATCTTGAATGTAAGCGAAAATCGCTTGTAAATCTTGTTGCGTAAGTCGTGGATAATTATCAAGGAGCATTTGTTCCGTCCATCCGTTTGCCAAACGCCCAACTAAAAATTCAATGGATAAGCGAGTTCCTTTAATGGCTGGCTTACCCATTAGAATGTCTGAATCCGATGAAATATGTTCTTTCCAATTCATAACTAATTGCTTTTCTTTAAAATAAAATGATGAACAAATATACAAATTTGTTCATCATTTAAGTGAATTCTAAACCTTCACCCAACCTTGACTTCTATGACTTTCCAATATTTTCTCACAAATCAATAATTCTCTGTATCCATCGGCAAAAGTTGGGAATGGAGCATTCTCAGGCATTTTTCCTTCCGCAATGGCAGCATAGACTTCTTTAAATAATTGCTTTGAAGTATCTGGAAAACCTTCATTGTGTCCACCTGGAAAAGACATTAATGCACTTGCTTCTGGGTATGCCAAAGATGGGTCACGCATTAATGATTGGTTGTAACCATCACGATTCCCAATCCAAATTTCGTTAGGAGCTTCTGAATTAAATGCAAAAGTTTTGTTTGAACCCGAAATCTCTAATTTTAACTGATTTTTACGTCCTGCTGAAACTTGCGAAACCGTTACTAAACCTTTGTTTCCATTATCAAAACGCAATAAAACGTTGGCAGTATCTTCCGTACTGATAGGCACATCGGCATAATCTTCTGGACCGAATACTTCGCCAGAATAAGTGGCAATGGGTTTCAAAGGCTTTTTACGAGTCTTATGAATGGTGTTGAAATCTGCCATTACTTCAACGGTTTTTAAGCCCGTGATGTATTCGATAACATCCATTAAATGCGAACCAATATCCGCAATTGCACGAGAATCTCCTGATTTATCAGGTTCTAAACGCCAGTTATAATCAGTTTCGTAAAAAAGCCAATCTTGCAAATAAGAACCAATAATTGAGTAAATATCGCCCAAATCTCCTTTCTCACGCATCGTTTTCATTTGACGAACCAAGGGATAATAACGTAAATTGAAATGAACGGCATTCACTAAACCAGTTTCTTTAGCAATAGCAACTAATTCTTCTGCTTCGTGCAAATCTTTCGCCAAAGGTTTTTCACAAACAACGTGCTTTCCAGCCAATAAAGCCGCCTTTGATTGAGAATAATGCAGGAAGTTTGGCGTACAAATATGTACACACTGAATATCTTCCATAGCTAATAATTGGTCAAATGTACACGGACGTTCGATGCCTAATTGAGCAGCTTTGGCGGTTGCCAATTCAATATTTACTTCACAAAGGGCAGTTACCTCAATATTCGGAAGACGACGTAATGCCTCAATATGGGCGGGTCCAATAAATCCTGTGCCAACGACACCTACTTTAATTTTTTGCATTTTGAATTGATTTTGTTTTGGGGTAAGATTGTTTGGTTATTTATTACCCATGAAAGATGGGGTTATTTTTGAGAAGATTTAAACAATATTCAGCGGTTTCTCCTGAACAAATGAGGTGCCATTTGCCCGTATGTCTCAAATACGACAGCCCACAGGTATTGTCCACATAAAAATCCACTCTTCCCAATTTGAATACTTTTTCTTTGGAAAGGGCATCGGGGGAATCATATTTAACGCTTTGTTCGAGATACAAAGAATCACGAAACCATTTGTAATAAAAACCAGAAACATAACCAAAATCTGGATGTGGTTGCACGACCAATTGTTCATTTAAGTTTTTCACAATTGCTTTTAGTCCCGATTCCGTATTACTCATCAAAGCCTTTTCAGCAACTTTTTGTTCGGGGGTTGAGAATACCCATACTCTATTGCTTGTCATTATGTTATGGTTAATGTGGAAGATTTACCTCAAAATTACGTCAAACTAATCCCCTACAATCCTGTTTTATCGTGACTCATTTCCCGTCCTCAACAATCGTCTTAATGTCTACGTGATTGTTTAAATATATCCTTAAAATTATAAACACCCCAAGCGATACTATCTAAAACAATAAGACTCGAAAAGATGTCAAATCTCTCTGAAATGATATTTTATTTCACCATAATTCCCTTTCTAATTTCTACTCTATCAGGCAGAATCATAGCGGAAGGATATAAATCTTTAATATCTGAATAATACTTTTCAGCATCCATTCTGTTCAAAAAATCCCCAATTTTAACTTTGTAAATCGGTTGTTGATAACTCAAATAGGGATATATTTCTGGATATTTCTGATAGGTATAAATCTTTGCATCATCAGCAGATTTACGATCATTCCCTACGTAAATCTGAATACGAAATCCATTGGTAAATTTTATACTTTTATTCCTCATTGCAATCGTATCTAAAATAGCATCAAGACGTTTATTTACATGCAATGGAACGTCTGAAGTTACAGTAGTTGAAGTTTTAACTGACTGTGATCCAGATTCATTAGCTGATTTAAACTTTGGTCGATACAGAGATAAGTCTTCTTCATTAGCTTTTTCGTTTTTCTTTGAAGGAGATTGCGTGGTCGAAACACCATCCGAAGAAATAGTAGTTGAACCTGAACTATTGCCTCCTTTAATAACTGTTGTTGATGCACAAGCACTGACAAAAAGGCATAAAACAGATAAAAATAAAAGATTATATTTTTGCATAATGTTTTGTAATAGTTATTCGAAATAAAAATCTCATTCAGATGTCAGACCAATAATCTTGTCCCAATAGCAGAAAGGTACGTTCGAGTGACATTTAACTTTCTCAAAGATACAATTTTTGTTAAATACTTGAAATACCCTTTGCTAATTGTAACTTTGTGTTAACAAATTTAGTGAATTTAAAAGGTGTTATTTAATGATTTGATATTCAATTTAACAGAATTTGCTAATTTAAAAATCATAAAATTGGATGACCATACAACAAAACTTTTCTTTAAAATCTTATAATACTTTCGGAATTGAAGCTACTGCTAAGTTTTTCGTTGAAATTCAATCCGTGGAAGAACTCAGACATATTCTCCAAAATTCTGATTATCAGTCTATCGATAAATTATTTTTAGGTGGAGGAAGTAATATTCTTCTCACGAAAAACTATGAAGGGTTAGTTGTAAAAATTAATCTCAAAGGAATTAAAAAAATTTTTGAAAATGATTCTTATTCATATATACAAGCAGGTGCGGGCGAAATTTGGCACGAATTAGTGATGTATTGTGTTGAAAACCAGTACGCTGGAATGGAAAATCTTTCTCTCATTCCAGGAACAGTTGGAGCGGCACCCATGCAAAATATTGGAGCGTATGGCGTGGAAATAAAAGATATTTTTGAGGAACTACAGGCTTTAAACCTTGAAACTTTGGAAATTGAGACTTTTAAAGTAAATGATTGTCATTTTGGTTATCGTGAAAGTGTTTTCAAACATCAATTTAAGGGAAAATATGTCATTACTTCGGTTACATTTAAATTGAATAAAATACCAGATTATAAAGTTGCTTACGGAGATATTCAGAAAACTTTGGAAGAAATGAATATTTTTGAACTTAGTATTAAAACTATAAGTGATGCGGTTGTCAGTATCCGAAAAAGTAAATTACCTGACCCAGCCGAAATTGGTAATTCAGGAAGTTTCTTCAAAAATCCAGAAATTTCGAAAGTTCAATACGAGGAAATAAAGACAAAATTTGAGCATATTCCAAGTTACCCAATTAATGAAACAACGGTGAAAGTTCCTGCAGGTTGGCTTATCGAACAAGCGGGTTGGAAAGGATTTAGAGATGGAGAAATAGGTGTTCACACTCGTCAGGCTTTGGTTTTAGTCAATTATGGCGGAGGAACGGGCGAACAAATTAAAGGGTTATCAGTAAAAATACAGGCTTCTGTTTTGGAGAAATTTGGAATTTCTTTAAGTACGGAGGTAAATTTTATATAAATTGACATAATGAAGTTAAAACTAAAAGATATAGGTACGCTCAAACAAGCAGAAATTGATTTGTCAAAAGATTTAATCATCCTCGCTGGTCCAAACAATACAGGTAAAACGTATGCAGCTTATACGGTTTATGGCGTTTGTGATTTGTTGAGGAAAGCAGACATCCTTTCGTATTCGAAAAGCTTTTTAGATTCAGCCGATTTTATGTCTCGTTGGGCTAGTGATAGTGGAGAAGTAAAAATAGAGAGTTATATAAATGATTTTATCAATTCTGTTACAGAAAGTTTTAATCAGCAATCATCTCAATATCTTCGGAATATCTTTGCCACCGATGAATCTAAGTTTTCAAAATCAGAAATTCAAATAGTTTTTGATACAGACTTTTTGAAAGCAAAATTATTGGATTTTCCCAATTCAATTCATAAAGGCTTAAATTCAATATCAGTTCCATATAAAAATTATGAAATATCTAAATTTATAGGAGATAATAATTTTAAATATAAACTCATTGGAGATAAAAAAGGTGATAAATACAATATTCACTCAATAGAAGCACTTCTTGAAATACAAAAATATTTATCAAGACTAATCATAGATTTTTATTTCAATAATTTATATATTAATACAGCCGAAAGAAGTGCAATAAACGTTTTTAGTAGACAACTGTCTATTAAAATACATAATATAGTTGATGAATTTTTACAAATAAGAGATTTAAAAAACGGTAACGCAAATCAGATTTTAAACAAACTTCAACGTTATCCATCACCTATTCGTGACAGTTTGACAATTGCTGAAGATTTGGCTAATCTTTCACGTAATAAAAGTGAATTTGGTTTCTTGGCAGATAGAATTGAGGAGGTACTTTTAGATGGAAAAATTACTACTTCCAAAGATGGTGAAGTTCAGTATAGTCCAAATAAATCTCCAAATAAATCAAAGGTGAAAAATTTGAGTATTCACTTAACTGCTTCAATCGTAAAATCACTTTCTAACCTTGTTTTTTA
>JACMRQ010000027.1 GCA_014376355.1 Arcicella sp.
AAAGACATGATTATTACGCTTGCCAATGATAGTATGAAGGAAATTTGGGGGAAAGGTAAGGATATAGAGGGAAAAAAAATTATTACTATTTTGCCCGAAATAAAAGATACTCAAATTCCCGTCCTGATGCAAGAAGTTTACACAACTGGTATTCCCTTTCAAGGTACTGAATACTTGGTTAGATTGTTTCGTAATGAAAAACAGGAAGATTTGTATTTCAATTTTGTTTATCAGCCGTACTATGAAGCCGATGAGACTATTTCGGGCATTACCATTATTGCTTATGAAGTAACTGCTCAAGTGATTGCAAAAAATGAGATTATTGAGGCAAAAAAAAGTGCTGAGATGAAAACCAAATTTGCTGAGGATGCCGTAAAAGCCAAGCAACAGTTTTTGTCGAATATGAGCCACGAAATCCGAACACCGATGAATGCCATTGTGGGGTTTACAAATGTGATTCTAAAAACAAAGTTGGACGAACCTCAAAAACAATATCTTGACGCCATTAAGGCATCAGGGGATGCTTTGATTACGTTGATAAATGATATTCTTGACCTTGCCAAAGTAGATTCAGGGAAAATGAATTTTCAACAAATTTCCTTTAATTTACCTGATTCCATTGCTACGATGTTACAACTCTTTGAAATAAAAATTAAAGAGAAGAATTTAGAATTGATTTATGAGTATGACGACAATATTCCTGAAATATTGGAAGGTGATCCAATGCGTTTACGTCAAATAATTCTGAATTTATTGAGTAACGCTTTAAAATTTACCAATAAAGGCAAAATTTTATTGCAAATTTCTTTAAAAGAAGAAGACATAAATAGTGCTATGATTGAGTTTGCCTTAACTGACACAGGAATCGGAATCCCCAAGGATAGCGTAGAATATATTTTTGAAAATTTTGAACAAGCCCATCAAAATGCTAAAAATTTTTACGGTGGGACTGGCTTGGGGCTTGCCATTGTTAAACAATTAGTTGAAGCTCAAGGGGGCTTAATTACCGTTAAAAGTGAACTCGATAAAGGAACAAAATTTAGCTTTACTTTACCTTTTAAAAAAATAGATACAAAAAATAAAACCGAAAAGGAGATAGAAAACGCCGAAAAAAAGATAGAAAATCTGAAAGTATTAGTGGTTGAAGACATAGAACTGAATCAACTATTAATCAAAATAATTTTAATGGATTTTGGATTTGAAGTGGACGTGGTAGATAATGGAAAAATTGCCATTGAAAAATTACAGGGAAACAAATACGATATTATTTTGATGGACTTACAAATGCCTGAAATGAATGGTTTTGAAGCCACAATGTATATTCGTGAGGTGATGAAATCTCAAATTCCCATTATTGCATTAACGGCGGATGTTACAACGGTGGATTTAGAAAAATGTATCGCTGCTGGAATGGATGATTATATATCCAAACCAATTGATGAAAAATTGCTTTATTCCAAAATGATAAAGGCTTTTAAAAACATGAAATAACGATGTTAAGCAATCGTTATTTCGTGTGCTAAATAAATTTCTTGTACGGCATTTATTAGCGCTACACCTTCGCTAAAAGGACGTTGGAATGCTTTTCTGCCCATAATTAAACCAGCACCACCCGCTCTTTTATTAATTATGGCAGTTTTGATTGCATCTTTTAAATCAGATTTTCCCTTGGATTCTCCGCCAGAGTTTATTAAATTAATTCGTCCTGAATAACAATTAATTACTTGGTAACGGCATAAATCAATCGGATGATTAGAACTTAATTTTGAGTACATTTCAGGATTAGTTTTGGCAAATTTTATTGCCGTGAAACCGCCATTGTTCGTCGGTAGTTTTTGCTTAATAATATCCGCTTGAATGGTTACACCCAGATGATTTGCTTGCCCTGTCAAGTCAGCGGAAGTATGATAATCCACGCCATCTTTCACAAATGCGTCGTTTCGAGTATAACACCACAAAATAGTTGCCATTCCTAAATTATGGGCTTCTTCAAAAGCCTTTGCCACTTCAATTATCTGCCTGTCGGATTCAGGAGAGCCAAAATAAACCGTTGCCCCAACCGCTACTGCACCCATATTCCAAGCATCACGGACACTTCCAAACATGATTTGGTCGAATTTATTGGGAAACGTCATCAGCTCGTTGTGATTAATTTTTACAATAAACGGAATTTTATGGGCATATTTTCTGGAAAGCATTGCCAATCCACCCATTGTTGAAACTACGGCATTACAACCTGCTTCAAGGGCTAATTTTATAATATTTTCTGGATCGAAAAAAATAGGATTAGGGGAAAATGAACTGCCCGCAGTATGTTCAATGCCTTGATCTACTGGCAAAATGGAAAGATAACCCGTATTTGAAAGCCTGCCGTGTTGATACAGTTGGGCTAAACTTCTGAGGGTTTGTCCGTTTCGATTACTTGGCAAAAAGCATTCATCAAGATGTGTTGAACTTGGTAGATGTAATTGATTTTTTGGGATAGTTTGGCAGACGTGATTTAATAATGAATCACTGTCGTTTTCAACTAATTCTAATAGTTGCGTTATATTTTTCATGCTATTTTGATTTGTTTTATAAATCAGCCAATTCCCAAAGCCAACGAGCCATTTTTTCGTTCATAGATGGCGTTTGCATAACCATTAAATTTAATCCTTTTTTCGTCATTTGCCAATCAATGTGCATCGTACTTACTTCTGCATCATACACGTAGATTTTTTTGAAATGTTGAATACTATTGACACCCGCCAAATGACAAACTTGCATAGATTTTTGTAAAGCCTCTAAAATCTGTTCGTGCTCAATATTGTCCATAAAGTTTAATTGGCGTAGTGAATATTTACGCATAGAAGTATGAATAGCTTCTTCAAAATCGTTCATTATAAACTTACTTTCACGCATAGAAAAAATGGCAATTTTATCATTCTTCATTTCAAAGGTTGTTTTAATTATTCATTTTTTTAACTAAAAGAGGAAATTTAATCAAATCACTTGAAAGAGTTTTCTGTTAATAAATTTGTCATCAATCATCAATTCCGAGAGGAGTATATTAAAAGAATAAAAGATTTTGACTATCTCCATCGCTCTTGATTTCAATAATAACCTCGACGTTTATTTCTCCACTGACCAATCTGATATCGACGAACTCGATACGGCACCGACCAAATATACGTTACTATAATTAATGGTTATAGTTGGACAATTATAAACCCAATTTCCATCCACCCAAACATAATTGCTACTCGGCTGTTGTGATCTAAATCCTTCTTGAAAGGTTGCGTACTTAAACAAGTGGATGAGAAGGAATTAGCTATCAAAGCCGTGTCAATTAACATGAAAAATGCCTTTTTATTTTATAAGTTGTTTAGAAAAATATAACCTCACGAAAGCGTGACGTTGATTTTCAGTCATTTTGTCAGCGTCTTCTACGGCAATACTAGTGTTATCAAAATGATGGTCTTCTTTCAAAATATTGAATAGTTCAGCTTTTGCATTAGTTGGTCCAAAGAGGATTACCTCATCATATTTTTTAATAATTTCTGCTAATTCCTTATAATATGATCGTTGTTTTTGTTGCTCTTTATTGTGCATTACGTTCTCACTTCGGTTCAATGTTCCCTCTCTATCTTGATGAGTAAAGGTTGATTCAACCGTTTCGGTTTCCATCGAATCTCTGGTATATTCCATCAAATATGCCGATGAATTATCCATCCAAATTCCTAAATATTGCGTTGGCTTAATAGTTTCCATAGTCTTGTGTTTTGCTTACGAGTATATTTTCGTTTTTAACAAAGGTGGGAATCTATCAAAGAGAAAGTATTACATTATTACAAAAAATACTTACATTATTCACAGGTTATTACTTTAAAGGCCTGACCCAAATACTCAATTACATCTGTTATTAACATACTTTCAAAACTTTGTTTTTCTAAGGCTAAATCCGCCGCTAATCCGTGAAGATATACCCCAATTTTTGCGGCTTCAAAAGGCTCATAGCCCTGTGAAAGTAAGGCTGTAATAATGCCAGTAAGTGCATCCCCCGAGCCGCCTTTGGCAAGTCCAGCGTTGCCTGTGCTATTTAAAAAAATGTTTCCATTATGTGTTATGAGCGTTTTGTGTCCTTTCAAGACAATTACAATTCCCAATAGCAAAGCTTTTTCAATGGCGGTTTTTGTTCTTTCCGCAATATTTTTATGATCTCCAAAAAGTCGGTCAAATTCTTTGGGATGAGGCGTAAGAATTGTACCATGAGGAATTTTTTCTAAAAGATTTTTATGGATAGAAATAATGTTCAAAGCATCAGCATCTAAGACCAAGGGTTTTGAATATTGGGAAAGTAAATGAGATAGCATTTGCGTAGGTTCTTTGCTGGTACCAATACCGCAACCAATGCCAATGGCGGTAAATTTACTTAAATCATCTTCCTCCTTTTCTCGCACAACCAGCATAGCTTCTGGAATGGAAATTTGCAAAATTAATCTTTCATCTTGTGGAACGGATACCGTTAGCAAGCCCGTGCCAGTTCGTAAACAAGCCCGAGAGGAAATTACGGCTGCCCCCATTTTACCCTGACTTCCGACCATCAGGAAACTGTGTCCAAAATCTCCTTTGTTTGAAGATGCTTGGCGAAGTTTTATGAGTTTTTTGATACTATCGTGTGTCATATTTTCCATTTTTATCTTAATTTAAAGCCTGAATTATGAAAGTATCACCAATATTTAATCACCATTTCACTTATGAGATTCAGCAAAAACCTTTTATTTTTATTGATGATTGATGATTGGCGAGTTTTAGTAAATAAAACCCTAATTTTGTAATATCAATTACCAATTACCAGTCAGCATTAGGCAATTATCAGAATATCTTTGATTGCTGTTAAACGTTCTTTCGTAATTATTAGTTGATAATCGTTAATTATTAATTGATAATCATGGAATATAATTACAGAGAAGTAGAACAGAAATGGAGACAGTTTTGGGAGGAAAATACAACTTTCAAAACAGAGATAAACCACTCAAAACCAAAATATTATGTGATGGATATGTTTCCGTATCCATCGGGTGCGGGGCTACATGTGGGGCATCCGCTTGGTTATATCGCCTCGGATATTATTGCTCGCTACAAACGTTTGAAAGGCTTTAATGTCTTGCATCCAATGGGTTTTGATTCTTTCGGTTTGCCTGCCGAACAGTACGCCATTCAAACGGGACAACATCCCGCCATTACTACCGAAGAAAATATTGCTACCTATATCCGTCAATTGAAACAAATTGGTTTTAGCTACGATTGGAGTAGAGAAATTCGGACTTCCGACCCCAATTATTACAAATGGACGCAATGGATTTTTATGCAATTATTTAATCATTATTACGATAAAGATGCTAATAAATCCTTGAAAATCAGTGATTTAGTTGTCAATTTTGCTAAATCTGGAAATAAAGGTATTAATGCGGTTTGTGATGAAGATACTGAAAATTTCACGGCAGAGGAGTGGAACGAAATGGGGGAATATAAACAGCAAACCTTATTATTAAAATATCGTTTGACATATCCCGATGAATCGGTTGTAAACTGGTGTCCAGGATTAAAAGCAGTTTTGGCAAACGATGAAATAAAAGATGGCGTTTCTGAACGGGGAGGATTTCCAGTTGAACAACGAAAAATGAAGCAATGGGCAATGCGAATTACCGCCTACGCCGACCGTTTGATTGATGGATTAAATGAAGTAGATTGGTCAGATTCAATGAAAGACCAACAACGAAATTGGATTGGCAGAAGTACAGGTGCTTCGGTTAGATTTGCGGTTGATACGATTTTAGACAAAGAAAATACTCCTCCATTTATTGAAGTTTTTACTACCAGAGTTGATACCATTTACGGTGTTTCTTTTATGGTAATTGCTCCTGAGCTTGAATCAGTGCCATTTTTAACAACACCAGAACAAAAAGAAGCCGTTGAAGAATATGTGAAATGGGTAGCTTCAAGAACTGAATTAGACCGTATGTCGGAGGTGAAAAAAGTGTCGGGCGTGTTTACTGGGAGTTATGTTGTTAATCCATTCAATGACGAAAAAGTGCCTATTTATTTGGCAGATTACGTTTTGGCGGGTTACGGAACGGGTGCGGTGATGGGCGTACCTTCGGGCGACCAACGGGATTGGAATTTTGCCAAGCATTTCAATTTGCCAATCGTTCCTATTTTGGACGCACAAAAAGAAATGGATGTTCAAGCTGATAATACGAAGGAAGGAAAATATATCAATTCGGGTATCATTGATGGCTTGAATTACAAAGAAGCAACAAAAGTTTTAACGCAATTTTTGGAAGAAAAAGCCATCGGAAAAGGTAAAATTCAATACCGTTTGCGAAATGCCGTTTTTAGTCGCCAACGATATTGGGGAGAGCCTGTACCAGTGTATTTTAAGGACGGTTTGCCTTATTTGATTGAAGAATCTGAACTGCCTTTGACCTTGCCAGTAATTGACAAATACCTTCCGACCGATATGGGTGAGCCACCTTTGGGACGTGCGGAGGGTTGGAAATATAAAGGAGAACATGAATATGAGTTGAGTACAATGCCAGGTTGGGCGGGTTCTTCATGGTATTGGTATCGATATATGGATGCTCAAAATGACACGGAATTTGCTTCTCAAGAGTCAATAAATTACTGGAAAGCGGTTGATTTATATATTGGAGGCTCAGAACACGCAACGGGACATTTATTGTATAGCCGTTTCTGGAATAAATTTTTGAAAGATTTAGGACTTGTGCCAGAAGAAGAATTTGCCAAGAAATTGATTAATCAGGGCATGATTCAAGGAAGGTCTAATTTTGTTTATCGGGTGAAATCATCGGTAGGAGAGGGTAAGAACCCTATTTTTGTATCCTTTGGTTTGAAATCTCAATATGATGTTACGGATATTCACGTGGATGTAAATATTGTAAATAATGATATCTTAGACACATCAGCTTTCAAGGCTTGGAGAGAAGATTTTGCAAATGCTGAATTCATTTTAGAAGATGGAAAATATATTTGTGGGGTTGAGATCGAGAAAATGTCGAAATCGAAATATAACGTCGTCAATCCAGATATCTTAGTTGATAAAGTGGGTGCTGATACTTTGCGTTTATACGAAATGTTCTTAGGCCCTTTGGAACAAGCAAAACCTTGGAATACCAACGGAATTGACGGTTCTTTCCGTTTTATCAAAAAGGCTTGGCGTTTATTTTATGACGATTTAGGCACTTTTAAATTAAAAGATGAAACACCAACACCTGCCGAGTTGAAGGTTTTGCATACCGCCATTAAAAAAGTAGAGGAGGATTTAGAACGTTATTCATTCAATACGGTTGTTTCAACTTTAATGATTTGTGTAAATGATTTAGGTTCGTTGAAATGCTCAAAAAAGGCTATTTTGCAGGAATTAGTCATTTTGATGTCACCTTACACGCCACATATTGCGGAGGAATTGTGGACGATTTTAGGTAATGAAGCAGGGACAATTTCTTACGCAAATTTTCCTAAATTTAATCCCTCTTATTTGGTAGAAGCCAATTTTGAATATCCAATTTCTATTAATGGAAAAGTGAGAGCCAATATTTCATTTCCGACGGATGCCCTTCCTGCGGACATTGAAGCGGGCGTTTTAGCCAATGAAATCGTTCAGAAATGGTTGGAAGGAAAAGCACCTAAAAAGGTAATTGTTGTACTTAAACGGATTGTAAATGTTGTTCCTTGATAGGTTGGGAATATGGAATGAAGATAACAGTTGATTTATCAAGCGATTATTGATTAATTTTCTTGACATTTAAAGTTGAAACCCTTATCTTTGCACCTCTAATTACAAAAAAGATATTTAAACAAAAACATAATATGCTGATTATCAATATCAAAGAAAACGAGTCAATCGACAAAGCGTTAAAAAGATTTAAGAAAAAATTTGAGAAGACTGGTGTAGTTAAACAACTTCGTCGTCGTGGTGCATTTATTAAGCCATCAATCACTCGTCGTACAGAAATGATTCGTGCTTCATACAAGCAAATAACTTACGGTAACGAAGAGGCATAGTCCTTTGATGTATATTTATAACATTTTTGTTATCAATTTAATCGAGAATTAAGCCGATAACCGTCAGCAACAAAAAGCGTTAGAATGAACTGAAAAGTTTGTTCTAACGCTTTTTTATTGATGATTACAAACGGATTTAACGGATTAGATACAGATTTTATTAATTTTATCAGTACCTAATTTTAAAATTTACTTAAGTGCTTATTTCATAAATTTGTTTTTCATTTAATTTTTTATAAAATACTAATTTAATCCGTGTTTTTCAATATCATAATTATTTTGATGGAACACTAATTAAAAAAATCCGTGTCCAATCCGTAAAATCCGTGTTCCAAAACCATGAACGAAATAATCTCTTTTTTTCTCAAATATATCAAATACGAAAAGCGTAGTAGTGAACATACCGTTACGGCGTACAGTATAGATATGAAACAATTTACTGAATATTTGTCAAAATCCTACGATTTTCATCATCCAGAACTTGCTGATTTTCAGATGATTCGCTCTTGGATTGTCTCAATGGCGGAGATGAAAGTCGAGAACCGTTCTATTAATCGAAAAATTGCCACGTTGCGGACTTTCTATAAATTTTTATTACAAAAAAAAATCCTTGAAAAAGACCCGATGCTGAAAATATCGGTCTTGAAAACTCGAAAAAATATTCCAGAGTTTGTTCGTGAAAATGAATTGGATAATTTATTGGATGATATTGAATTTCCTGATGATTTTGCTGGGGTGCGGGATAAGTTAATTTTGGAATTATTGTACGGGACGGGAATGCGTTTGTCGGAAATGATTGAATTGAAGGAACGAGATATTGATTTTTACAGTAGGACGGTGAAGGTTTTGGGAAAACGAAATAAGGAAAGAATTATTCCGATAAATCAACCTTTGGTGAAATTGATTCAAGATTATCAAAGTTTTAAAAACTCAGAAGGATTAGCCCACGAATATTTAATTATTTCAGAAAAAGGAAATCAAGCGTATCCAGTTATGATTCAGCGAATTACGAAAAAATATTTATCGTTAGTAACTACACTCGTTAAAAAATCTCCCCATATTTTAAGGCATTCTTATGCTACGCATTTGCTCAATAATGGAGCTGAATTGACGGCAATTAAAGATTTATTAGGACATTCTTCTTTATCGGCAACCCAAGTTTATACGCATAATTCGATGGAGAAAATTAAGAAGATTTATGAACAAGCACATCCGAAGGCTTGAGATTTTATGTCATAAATTGCTATTCAAAATACAAACTCAAAACCTCCTCTAAATTCATTAAAGCCTCTTCCCGACTATCTCCAAAACTTGAAATGTCCACATTAAGGCATTGAGCAATAAAATGTTGTCCTTCTTGCCAAATTACACTTGAACATTTTATATTTTTAATTTCTGTAAAAATTTGTTTGTGCAAAATAAAAAGACTTGACAAAAATGCCAAGTCTTTCGTTTAATAGTTATTTAAAATCCTCTTCATCTTCATCAAATTTGAAGTTATCCAAATCGAATAATGAATCGGTTAAATCTTTAAATTGTAAGCCTTTTTCTACCGTTTTCTTGGCGATTATTGAGAATTCTGATAAGCCATGTAAAACAAATTCCATCATAAATAACTTTTCTCGCCCTTGCATTTGTGGATATACTTTTTCGATTAAATCGTCTAATCCATCAATTGTTCTAAGTCTCGCTGAATAATCAGCGTCAGAACTGTCATTAAGAATATCCATTGAATTTCCGTCCATAAACCAGTCAATGATTGGTTTGTACGGATTCTTTCCAGCTTTATCTTTTGACGCTTTTTTGATTTTTTCAGGATCGGGGAAAAAATTAAGAAACTGTGTTCTGATGGCTTTCCCGATAAGATTTTGAGCTACAATGACAGGTCCCTCTACTTCACCTTCATACACCAATTCAACTTTTCCACAAACCGCAGGAATTACGCCCACAAGGTCGGCTACTCGTACATACGTTTTGTCTTCACCATTTAATAAAGCACGTCTTTCCGCCGCAGAAACAAGGTTTTCGTAGGCTGAAATTGTCATACGAGCAGATACTCCCGATTTTGCATCCACAAACTCAGAAGCACGAGCTTCGATGGCAATTTGCTCAATCAAATCGTCCATGATGTGGTTAGTCGTAACCATTTCTATCTGTCCATCTTTTAACTTGGCTTCTTGCAAAGTAATCTTTTTACCAATCTCCAAAGTTTTCGGATAATGGGTAACTATCTGAGAATCGATACGGTCTTTCAATGGCGTTACAATTGAGCCACGATTGGTATAATCTTCTGGATTGGCAGTAAAAACAAACTGTAAATCCAAAGGCAAACGGATTTTGAAACCACGAATCTGAATATCGCCTTCCTGCAAAATATTGAACAAAGAAACTTGAATACGAGCTTGTAAATCTGGTAATTCGTTAATTACAAAAATACAACGGTGCGAACGTGGAATAAGTCCAAAATGAACTACTCTTTCATCAGAATAAGGTAACTTCAAAGTTGCCGCTTTTATTGGGTCAGCATCTCCAATAAGGTCGGCGACTGATACATCAGGCGTTGCCAATTTTTCTGTGTAACGGTCGGCTCGGTGCATCCAAGTTACAGGCGTTAAGTCGCCGTGTTCAGCAATTAAGTCTTTGGCAAAACGAGAAAGTGGTTGCATAGGATCATCATTCAGTTCGGAACCTTTAACAACAGGCACATATTCGTCCAAAAGATTGACCATCAAACGGGCAATGCGAGTTTTTGCTTGTCCACGAAGACCTAAAAGATTAATATGATGTTGTGAAAGAATAGCACGTTCCAAATCAGGAATTACAGTATCCTCAAAGCCCCAAATTCCTTCAAAAACTTTCTCTTTATTTTTAATTTTTGCGATAAGATTCTCTCTTAATTCATCTTTAATGGTCTTGGGTTGATACCCCGAAGATTTTAAAGCCCCAAGGGTTTGAATATTTAAAAGGTCGCTTGATTTTAGGTTTTTGTATTGCATTATGGTTGGTTTTAATCCTTTTCTGTAAATATTAAACTATACAATTACAAACAAGATATTCAGTAAAAAGTTCTTTCATAACTATGATAACAAAGTATAGCTTTTGAAATTATTAGTTTTATTTTGCCCATAATAATCATTTTAAAAAATTAAAATTATGCGTAAAATAAATTTACTATTATTCGTCTTCCTTAGCATTAGCTTTACAGCTTTCACCAAAAATAAGCCTTTACCAAAAAATAAATGGGTAAAGCTATTCAACGGTAAAAATATGGATGGCTGGAAACCTAAAATCGTGGGATTTCCAATTGGAGAAAATACCTATAATACATTTCGAGTTGAAAATGGTATTTTAAGTACTCGTTACGACCAATACAAAAGCTTTGATAATCAATTTGGTGCTTTATATTTCAAGAAGAAATATGCCAATTTTAGAATAAAAGTAACGTATAGATTTGTGGGAGAAACTGCTCCAGGAGCTCCCTCTTGGGGTTTCAGAGATGGAGGCGTTCAGTTCTATTGTCAAGACCCAAATACGGTTGAGAAGATGCAAAGTTTTCCCGTTTGTTTGGAATATAACTTGCACGGAGGCAATGGAAAAGATGAAAATCCCTTGGGTGAAATTTGTGCCAATGGAATGTATGTAATTGTTAATGGGGACAAAAATAAAAGCTACTGCACGCCTGCAACAATAAAACGAACTTTTCATGGTGACCAATGGGTAACGTTAGAAATTGACGTAAAAGATGGGAAAATGGCTCATTTTATCAACGGGGAGAAGATTTTAGAATACGAAAATCCAAGATTTGATGCTACTCACGCCATTGGTAAGACCTTTATTGTCAATGGAAATGATGCTGTAACAAATGGCTATATTTCGTTACAATCAAACAGTCATCCAATGGATTTTAAGTCGATTGAAATAATGGAGTACTAAAATAAAAGCCAAGTCTCTCGTTTGACTTGGCTTTTATTCTTAAAATTATCTTACCTCTTTCTTTCGATTATTTTCATAATCCTCAAAAATGAACTCTCCAAGTCCTTTCAATGAAGAATAATAAGCTCGTCCATTATTGATTTTGGTGAATTCTTGGACAAATTCTTTCAAATATTGGTCTTTGGCAATCATAAAAGTGGTTACGGGAATTTTCAATCTTCTGCACTGTGCCGCCAACGTTAAGGTTTTATTAAGAATCTTTTTATCTAAGCCAAATGAGTTTTTATAATACTTGATTCCTTCTTTCAAACAAGTGGGTTTGCCGTCAGTAATCATAAAAATTTGCTTGTTTTTATTTTTCCTTCTTCTCAATAAATCCATGGCTAATTCTAATCCTGCCACAGTATTGGTGTGATAAGGTCCAACTTCCAAATACGGTAAATCACGTACTTGAATTTGCCAAGCATCATTTCCAAAGACAATTACGTCCAGCGTATCTTTCGGATATTTAGTCATAATTAATTCAGCCATTGCCATTGCCACTTTTTTAGCGGGCGTAATTCTGTCTTCACCGTATAGAATCATTGAGTGCGAAATATCAATCATCAACACCGTAGAGGTTTGAGCTTTAAATTCCTTGTCCATAATTTCAAGGTCGTTCTCGGTCAGCATAAAATTTTCTACACCATTATTGATTTGGGCATTACGGATAGATTCAGTCATGGCAATTTGTTCCATTGAATCCCCGAATTGATACTCTCGACGGTCAGTATTATTTTCATCACCCGTGCCTTGATAGGGTGTACGATGGTTACCACCAGTACTGGTTTTCTTTAATTTCCCGAAAATTTCGTCTAAAGACTGCTTGCGGATTGATTGCTCGCCTTTGGCCGTAAGTATTTGTTGACCTTGACCGTCTTCGTTTTTTTCTTCTTTAATATAACCTTTATCCTTCAAATCTTGGATAAAATCGGCAATTCCGTAAGATTCATCGGTGAGGTTATATTGCTTATCCAATTGTGTTATCCAGGATAAAGCCTCGGAAACATTTCCCGCTGTCATCGTGATTAATTGATTGAAAATATCGAGCAATTGGTCGAACTTGGCTTTTTTGCCATCTTCCTGTTCGGAAGGTATGAATTCTGAGAAACGATAGCCTAACATAGTATAATTACAGATTTATTGGAATACAGATTGAACACGGATTTTATTATTCATTTAATGAAAAGCGGAAATGACATTCGTGTCAAATCCATTCTATCCGTGTTATTTTAACAATAATTAATACTTTCAAGTTCTGACCTATTTAATCTTTTCACCTTTCAATTCTTCCAATGTGGCATATTTCAAGGCTTTTTCGTGAGTTGCTTCCAATACAACGGGCGGGGCGACACCTGCATCGTAGGCTTCTTTCCAGCGTGCCGCACACAAACACCATTTATCGCCTGCCTTCAAACCTGGGAATCCGTAAGTTGGAGATGGTGTAATTAAGTCATTGCCATGATTTTTTGAATATTGCAAAAACTTGTCCGTAACGATAGCAGCGACTACGTGAATACCCTTATCAGCCGTTCCCGTAGAGCAAAATCCGTCTCTATAAAATCCAGTTAAGGGCGATGTTCCAGCGATTTGAAGTTCTGTGCCAAGTACATTTTTTTCGTCTTTTTTCGTTTGATTTTCCATTTTCTTTTTCAGATTTGTTTCCGATACAGGTCCACAACCTGCATTTGATTTATTGGCAAGCGTTTTGTTCTGTGCTATTGATAATGTTGAAATCAATAGCAAACTGGTTGTTATGAATGTTTTCATTGATATATAAAGATTACTTTGTTCATTAAATTTTAATAATTTCGGGCAAAAATATTGAGCCGTCCAATATTAGCTTTACATATAATAACCTTTGTAGAAAATGATTGTTTTGCAGGATTTTGGGCGGAGGGAGTGAAATGGGTATCTTTGCTTTTGAGAAATAAAATAATAAAATAATAAGATGGCTTTAAAAGATAAATACATCAACTTTAAGTACAGATAAATGAAAGTATTAAAATTCGGAGGAACATCTTGTGGAACTGTTAACAGTATCCAGTTAGTATTAAACATTATTAAAGCCAAACAAGTAAAGGAAGGGCAAATTGCGGCAGTTTTCTCAGCAATGGGAGGGGTTACGAACAAGTTGATTGAAGCTGGACGTTTAGCCACCCAAAATGATAGTACGTATTTTGATATTATTAGAGAAATTGAAAATCGTCATTTTGAGGTTGTACGAGCATTAATTAATGTAAAATTGCAGTCGAAAGTATTTGCTAACATTCGAACAATTATTAATGAATTGGAAGATTTATTAAAAGGAGTTTCGTTAATTCGTGAAATTTCTACTCGTACTTCAGACCTTATTGTCAGTTTTGGTGAGCGACTTTCAACAACCTTAATTTATGAAATTCTTCACGCTCAAGGCGTTGATTGTCAGTATTTGGATGCTCGAAAAGTAATTCGTACTGATGCTACTTTTGGGATTGCTTCGGTAGATTTTACGGTAACAAATCGTCAAATTCAAGAACATTTCTCAAAAACAAAATCGCTTCAATTAATTACAGGATTTATTGGTTCAACCGAAAAAGGGGAAACGACAACCCTCGGACGTGGAGGTTCAGATTATACAGGTTCAATTTTTGGAGCGGCTTTAAATGCCGAAGAAATTGAAATTTGGACGGACGTGGATGGCATGATGACCGCTGACCCTCGCAAGGTGAAAAATGCTTTTACTATTCCAACCATTACTTATTCGGAGGCAATGGAATTGACGCATTTTGGAGCAAAAGTGATTTATCCACCTTCGTTGCAACCCGCTTTCGCCAAAAATATTCCGATTCGAGTTCTTAATACTTTCAATCCTGATTTTGTTGGAACGGTTGTAAATCGTGCCGCAGAGCCTTCTGAATACATAATTACGGGCATTAGTTCGATTGACAATTTGGCTTTAGTCAATCTACAAGGTTCGGGAATGATTGGCGTTGCGGGAGTATCTGCTAAATTATTTACGGTTCTGGCAAAGCACGAAATTTCGGTAGTTCTCATTTCTCAAGCGTCATCCGAACACTCAATTTGCTTTGCGATTAATCCATCAGCATCCGCCAATGTGAAGGCAATTTTGGAAAATGAATTCAAAAATGAGATTGCCATTGGTGATGTAGAAGGCATTGATATTCAAGAAAATTTGTCGGTAATTGCCGTTGTGGGTGAAGGAATGCGGAGGCATACAGGTGTAAGTGGGAAGTTGTTTTCTGTTTTGGGTAAAAATGGAATTAATATTATTGCAACTGCCCAAGGGTCATCAGAATTAAATATTTCCGTGGTAATTGAGAAGAAAGATATTTCAAAAGCCTTGAATGTTATTCATGATTCATTCTTCTTCTCGCAAGCTAAAACCTTAAATCTCTTTTTGGTTGGAACGGGTTTAATTGGTAAAGCACTTTTGGAACAATTACAAGGACAAGAAAATTATCTTTCAAAATATAAAGCCTTAAAAATCAATTTAGTAGGCGTAATGAATTCCCGAAAAATGTTGATTGATCCTCAAGGAATTTCTTTGGATTCGTGGGAAAATGAACGTGATTCAAGCGGTAGAAAATCCGAAATTTGGGAGTTTGTGGAAGAAGCAAAACGCTTAAATTTGCCCAATTCTGTTTTCGCAGATTGTACCGCAAACAAAGAGATTCATAACTTTTATTTAGGACTTTTTGAAGCCAACATATCCGTAGTGACGCCCAATAAAGTGGCCAATTCTGGACGATACGAAGACTATGCTCTTCTTCACAGAACGGCTTTAGTAAAAGGTGTAAAGTTTTTGTACGAAACGAATGTTGGAGCGGGCTTACCTGTCATTAATACCCTACAAGG
>JACMRQ010000246.1 GCA_014376355.1 Arcicella sp.
ACCTCTTGTGGGATTGGCAATTTTGAAGCCGCTTCCGATAATTCGCCATAGGATAATTTTTGTCCCGTTGATGAAATCACAAAGCCATTTTCAGCCTTACAAGTTGAAACATTTACCGACCATTTTTGAGCCGCCGCTTCCACCAGTAATTGTTTGGCAGTTGCTCCTGCTTTGCGAAGTCGCTCCCACGAGTGCTTTATTGCGCCACTACCACCAGTCAGTTGTCTTTCATATCTTTTAGCATCCAAATTTGCTTGTTTTACTACTACTTTTTTCCAATCTGCATTCAATTCCTCCGCTACAATCATCGCAAATGCAGTTTTTATTCCTTGTCCAATTTCTGGATTTGGTGAAAAAATAGTAATAATTCCATTGGGGGCAATAGAAAGAAAAGCATTTGAAGTAATATTTTCAATGGTTGTTTGTTCGATAATATTGGCGGCAAGCGTTTCATTGCTCAACCAATTAAATCCCAAAATCAAACCACCACTTGCCATAAGTGAATTTTTTAGGAAATTTCTACGGCTATTGTTATTTATATTTTCCATTCTATTTGTTCGTTTTGAGGAATTTATTTAGTTGATTTTGCCGCTAATTTCACAGCATCATGAATACGGTGATAGGTTCCACATCGACAAATATTCCCCGACATTGCCGATTCAATATCAGCATCGGTTGGGTTTTTATTTTCCTTTAAGAAAGCCGCTGCCGTCATCATTTGTCCTGCCTGACAATAACCGCATTGAGGAACATCAACCTCATTCCAAGCTTTCTGAACGGGATGCGTTCCATTTACAGAAAGTCCTTCAATAGTTGTAATTTTTGAATTGCCAATTACTGAAACGGGTAATACACACGAGCGAGTTGCCACTCCGTTTAGGTGCACAGTGCAAGCTCCACATTGAGCCATTCCGCAACCATATTTCGTTCCAGTAAGCTCTAAGGTATCTCGAAGCACCCATAAAAGAGGAGTATCTGTTTCAACGTCCACCATTTTTGATTGACCGTTGATTGATAATGAATATTTTGCCATAGTTGATGTTTTTAATTGATAACTTCAAAGCTATAAAATTGTTGTCACAATTTAGCGTGTTAATTTTAAAAAGTTCACCTGTTTTATGAAGACTTTACGTATGAAAATTTTGGTTAAAAGAAGATGTACATTTTACTCAGAATTTAAAAATGTTTGTGAATACTATCTCCATTTTTTTAGATTATAAACTGATCTGCTACATATAAATATAAACAATTGTCATTTGTTAATATTTTTTTTGCAAGTTATGATGAAATATCAATATTAGCCTACAGAATTAATACGCAAATATACCATTTAAAGCATTGACATACAGATACTTAAACCTTTTTATTTTTTTTAACGCTGATAATTCCCCCCTTGATAATCTTTATTTATATTAAAATCAAGTAGGTAAGTTTTTTACTTTTTTACAGCGTTCACCCTCTCCTAACCTTCTCATTTATGTAATTGCCCTCTTGTTCAAACTTTTACTCATGTCATTCAGAAGGACGATTTAATATTCTTGTAACGTTAAACTTAATATTATCATGAAAAAATTTCTTCTCATTTATTTAATTTTTGCCTTGAATTTAAGCTACATTATCCTCCTCTACTCGAATCATATCAAGTAGATTTAGTGCTTTCTGGGCATAGTTACGTGTATGAACGTTTTTATTTATTGAATACTTGAAAATACTTTAACGGCGGGTATGTTAGTCAATAATACTTTGGGAGATGCTTCTCCTTTTTATACAAAAAATTTGGTAAATGGAATCGGAACAGTTTATGTAGTTTGCGGTAATTCTGGACAAGGTGGATTGGGTACCACAAAACCAGGCTATCCACATGACGCTATGGCTCCAAGAAGGTCATTTACAACGCTTTGAGGTTCTATGATTTTGACTTTTAGACCCAATGAAATTGAAGCTAAATTTTTAACTTCTACTGGAATGATAAATGATAATTTCAAGATTGTGAAAAATTCGTGTGTGGCAGGTGTAACCGTCGAGGAAAGCATTATATCAGGTGATTGGCACATAACTTCTACGTGGGGTTGCGGGACAGTTCCAATAACCGATAGCATGGTTCAAATAAATGCAGGACACACCCTTACTTTAAGTACAGGGAACACGGCAGACATTAAAAAAATATATGTTTTCGGTATGCTTAAATATTTTAATAACAGGTAGTTAAGGTTAAAAAACTGAATTAATAACAATTTTTACCTGTAATAATTTAATTCAAAAAATATCACATTAGATAATGGAAAAGAATTGCTTTTGGGTTGATGCCAAACGAAGATTATACGCTTCAAGAGATTTTATAATATCCAACATCATGTATAGATTGACTTAAAAATTTAGCGTAGTAAGACAAAATCTCACCACGCTAAATACTTTATCTTGGTCCTCTACGTCCTGCATTTTGCCCTGCATTTCCACCATTTTGGGGAGTTTCTGAACGATTACCACCACCTCCACGACTTCCATTATCAGAATTATTATTAGATTCTGCTCTTTCGGGTCTGCCTCCTCCGCCATTTCCTTGTGATATTCCTCCATTATTGGGTTCTACTCTTTCGGGTCTGCCTCCGCCATTTCCTTGCGACAATCCTCCATTATTATTGGGGCGATTATTGGGAATCTCCATTCTATCATTTCCGTTATTACCTTGCGAATTTCTGCCGTAATCATTTCCAGATGGTCTATTTTGGTTGTAATCAGCATATCCTCTTGAACCTCTGCCGTATTGATTTCCAAAATTTCCGTTATTACGGTTATCTCTTTCAAAACCTCGCTGATTATTTCCTCTATTGTCATAATATCTTCTATCCGAATAATATCTTTGAGCAATACGATTATTATTGTTTCTATACCAACCGTAAAAATTTGGGCGAGGGGCATAACCAATTCTTATACTGCCGAAACCTCTTTTATCAAATCTATTGAAGTCGTATCCACCTTGATAAAACCATCTATTATATCCTCTACGGTCATAACCATAAACATCAAAACCATAAAAATTACGGTCATAATCGTTTAATTCAATGCCCAAACGTTGATTAAGATATATTACGTCATCCCAAATTTCTTGTTGCTCCCAACCGCTGAAAAGTCCATCGGCTTGATAGGCATACTCTTTCCGTTCCACATCTTCCAATATTCCGTATAACCTATTCGATTCATTTTGGGTGAGCATTCCCCGCTGAATTCCATTGCTGATTTTCACTCGAATATCCCAATGCCAATCAAAATCATTATTGTAATAATATCTATCATCATTATTGGCATAATCTTGATTACCGTATTGTGCATTGACCGAAACAATCGTTATCATAACCATCATAACAGCAATCATATATTTTTTCATTTCCTTATAATTTTTAAATGTGATTTATAGATTAGAACAGAAAAGTACGCAAAGTATTATTAATGATTTGTTAAAGGTTTGTTAATGATAAAACTTGATATTATTAATTACAACAAACAGGCTTTAGTTGAATAATTGGAAGCATATTATCGGTCTCAGAAGATGTTTAAAAAATTTATTTGATTTGTATCGAAATAACAATATTCCCTTTCGCTTATGCTTACTTTTCTTCACTATGCGTGCCAGTCAGATACAAGAAAAGTAACCGCAGCGGCGGACCGCAAAAGAAAATCAAGAAATCCCAAACTCGCTACGCTCAAACAGTGGGATTTCGTAAAGAGCTTACAGTTTATTTCAGAAATTACTCATTTTTAGACATTTATAAATTCAGATATCTTCTTGGGTCAAACCAA
>JACMRQ010000028.1 GCA_014376355.1 Arcicella sp.
CTGTTCAGTGGCGTACAATTATTCGCCTTGGGCGTGATTGGAGAATATGTTTTGAGAGTGTTTTTTCAGTCGAAAAATAGGCCACTTTTTATTATAAAAGAGACTATTGTGGATAAAGAATTTTCGGAGTAGTCATTTGATTATCAATTATTTAAAAATATGCAAGTTTGGAAATTTGGAGGTACTTCTGTCGGTAAGCCCGAAAGAATGCACGCTATCAAAAATTTGATTATCGAAGATGGTAATCGCAAAATCGTAGTTTTGTCGGCTCTTTCGGGTACGACCAACGCTCTTATCTCCATCGGAGAATCTTTGAAAACCAATAATGATGCAGAAGCAGTTGAAAAAATCAACACGTTGTACGCTCATTATGAGGAGTTTATCAAAGAATTGTACGCAACGCCAGAAGGATTGGCTAAAGGAAAAACCATTATTGAAAATGAGTTTTCTTTCATCCGTTCCTTAGTAAACATTAAGCCTTTTTCGTTGAAACAAGAAAAAGAAATTGTGGCAGAAGGCGAACTGCTTTCTACCCAAATGTTTGAGGCATTTCTGCAAGAAAAAGGCGTAAAATCAGCCCTTTTACCAGCCTTAGATTTTATGTTAATTGACGCTGACAATGAGCCAGTCTTAAAATTTACCGAAGAAAAATTGGGGGCAATTCTTTCTCAATTGAGTGATAGACAGATATTCATTACACAAGGTTTTATTTGTCGTAATCCACGTGGAGAAGTAGATAACTTAAAACGTGGAGGTTCAGATTATACTGCTACTTTAATTGGTGGAGCCATTGTGGCAGAAGAAGTGCAAATCTGGACGGATATTGACGGAATGCACAATAACGACCCAAGAATTGTTAAAAAAACCTTCCCAATCCGTGAATTAACTTTTGAAGAAGCGGCAGAGCTGGCGTATTTCGGAGCGAAAATTTTGCATCCAAGTACCATTACGCCTGCAAAAATGAAAGGTGTTCCCGTTCGTTTGAAAAACACGATGGAGCCTTCTGCTTTTGGTACGCTGATTGCCGATAAAACCTCCGACCGTGAAATTAAAGCGATTGCAGCCAAAGATAATTTAACGGCAATCTATATTCATTCGACCCGAATGTTGAATGCTTATGGTTTTTTGAGAAGAGTATTTGAGATTTTTGAGAAATACAAAACGCCTGTTGATATGATTACAACTTCGGAAGTTTCCGTTTCTGTAACCATCGACAATGACGAACATTTGGATTCAATCATGGCAGAATTGCGTCAATTCGCTGATTTAGAAGATGTTGACAAAGACCAGACCATTGTGTGTATCGTTGGAAATTTCTCGGCGGACAAAGAAGGAATTGCTTTGAAGGTGTTGGAAGCGATGAAAAACATTCCAATCCGAATGATTTGCTACGGAGCTTCCGAACATAACATTACGCTTTTGATTCACGGTAAAAACAAAGCTGCGGCATTGAATGCTTTAAACGAAAGATGCTTTTTGTATGAAGATACCATGAAAGATATTTTCTCGGCACCTTGATAATTAGCAATACCGTTTTAAAAGCCGTGTTGTAATATTTGCAACACGGCTTTTTGTTTATCTTTGTGGAAATGTGCAAAACAATTATTTTTAACCATGAATGAACCCATTAAATACATATCAAAAGTAGAAATCAAAAACCTTTGGGGAAGGTATGACATCGTGTGGAACTTAGATCCTTCGGTGAATGTGCTATCGGGGATTAATGGGAGTGGGAAGAGTACGGTGTTAGACTGTGTAAGCTCAATAGTAAATTTTGGAACAAGAGAGAATTATGAAATTTGGGATAAAGTAGATGAAATTAAACTTATTTTAAATACTGATGAAAGCATTTGGTTGGGTAAATCAAAAGAAAAATATCCTAAATTTTCCAGTTACACAGATTCGACTCCTAACTTATATTGGGAAACATTATCTTATCAGATTTATAATACGATAGAATCTAAATCAATGGAAGTAGTTCAACATAATAATCTTTTGAATTATGACATTATAAATACTTTTGATAAAATATTAAGTAAGAATACCTCTCCAAATTATAAAGTAATAACAGAATTAGATAAAGATATTTTTACCTTACAAAAGCAATATCTTGATTATCAACTAAATATCGGCAAAAAAGCATTTGAAATTGTATCAAAAAATGATAAAAATACTAACGAAAAAATTTTTGAAGTAAAAAAACAGCATAATCGTTTTCTTGAAATTATTGATATACTTTTTGCAGATACTGATAAAAAAGTAGATAGAGAAAATAACGAATTAATGTTTTTGAGTGGAAATGATAAACTAACACCTTATCAACTCTCATCAGGTGAAAAGCAAATGATAGTTATTTTACTGACTGTTTTAATTCAAGATAATAAACCTTCAATCTTATTTATGGATGAACCCGAAATCTCCTTACACCTTGATTGGCAACGAAAACTCATTCAGTATATTAAAGAATTGAACCCAAATGTGCAGATAATTTTAGCCACTCATTCGCCTGGGATTATCTTGGAAGGTTGGAGAGATAAAGTAACTGAAATGACTGAAATTATAACTCTTGATAGAAAAGCTAAATCATAAAATGCGTACAACATTATTAGAAAATCAAAACTCTAACTACTTTGAAGCATTTGGTTCTCAATATAAAAAAGACACGATAACCGTTTTAGTTTATGTTGAAAGTCATGATGATATAGCCTTCTGGAATTACATTTTGCAGGATTATAAAACCGACAAAATAAAATTTGATATTCAGTTACCCTCCAATGATAGTTTAGCAAAAGGGAAAACCAAAGCCTTCGAAAGACATACTGATTTGCTTACAATAGGTGTAGGAAAACGCCTAATTGTCTGTATCGATAGCGATTATGATTATTTGCATCAACATAAAACCGAGCAATCCAGACTGATTAATCAAAGTAAATTTATCTTTCAGACGTATGCGTATTCTATTGAAAATCTGAGGTGTTTTAGCTCAGGTTTGCATCATGTTTCTGTACAAGTAACAAATAGAACCCACGACAAAATTGATTTTGAAGAATTACTAAAATTATATTCTAAAATTACTTATCCACTTTTATTATGGTCAGTATTTTTAGAAAATAGTGAAGATTCCAGTTCCATGAGATTGACTCATTTTTGTAATTTAATTAAGTTAGGAGGCAGTGTAAATATTCATGAAAAAGGGAAGAGACATTTGGAAAATTTAGCTGAAAAAGTAACAAATCAAGTTATTATTTTAGAAACCACTTTTCCTCATCACATCGAATCTATTAAATCTTTACAAACAGAACTGATTGATTTAGGACTGAATTCAGAGAATGCCTATTTATTCATTCAAGGGCATACACTTCATGATGATTTTGTAGTACCGTTTTTAACTTCATTATCCAATGTTTTACGAAGTGAAATAGAAGGTACAATAATGTCGCAAGCAATTCATCAAGAACAAAAAGATAATGATTTAGCACATTATCGTAGTAGCTTAACAGAACCAGAAAAAGCGCTAAAAACTAACACAGAGTACAAACCCTGTTTTCTTTATCAAAAAATAAAAACAGATTTAGACCAATTTATGCAGACAATAGATATTTAGAATAACCATGCTACAAATACAACAAATAAAAGAAAACAAAGCCGCAACCGTTGAAGGCTTGAATATAAAATATTTCAAAGGTGCTGAAGAAGCCGTTGAGCAAATTTTAGGTTTAGACGAAAAACGTCGTGAAACGCAAGTTGAATTAGACAATACCCTTGCCAAATCAAATGCCCTTGCCAAAGAAATTGGTGGTTTGATGAAGGTTGGCAAAAAAGAAGAAGCCGAAGCTGCTAAAACTGAAACTGGCGCTTTGAAAGTTCGTTCTAAAGAATTGGAAGAGGTTTTAAAGGTTTTAGAATCAGACCTTTATGAAGTATTAGTTACTTTGCCAAACCTTCCTCATTCAAGTGTTCCCGCTGGAAAAACACCTGAGGAAAATGAAGTTATTTTAGAAAATGGTACAATTCCGACTTTATATGATGGGGCAGTTCCGCATTGGGATTTGATTAAGAAGTACGATATTATTGATTTTGAATTAGGCAATAAAATCGCTGGTGCGGGTTTTCCAGTTTACAAAGGAAAAGGGGCAAGAATCCAACGGGCTTTAATAAATTTCTTCTTGGATGAAGCCATTAATGCAGGATATACAGAAATACAACCACCAATTTTAATTAATAAAGAATCGGGTTTTGGAACGGGACAATTGCCAGATAAAGATGGACAAATGTATCACGCTACTGAAGATGATTTGTTTTTAATTCCAACTGCCGAAGTACCCATTACGAATATGTACCGTGATGTGATTTTGCAAGAAAGCGAATTGCCCATTAAAAATGCAGGTTACACACCATGTTTCCGTAGAGAAGCAGGTTCTTGGGGAGCTCATGTGCGTGGTTTGAACCGTTTGCATCAGTTTGATAAAATCGAAATTGTGCGCATAGAAAAGCCTGAAAATTCATACGCAGCTTTAGAAGAAATGTCTTTGCACGTACAAAGTTTACTCCAAAAATTAGAATTGCCTTACCGAGTATTGCGTTTGTGTGGCGGTGACATGAGTTTCACATCTGCTCTGACGTATGATATGGAAGTATGGTCAGCTGCACAAGGGCGTTGGTTAGAAGTAAGTTCAGTTTCTAACTTTGAAACC
>JACMRQ010000247.1 GCA_014376355.1 Arcicella sp.
CCCATACCATTCACAGTCAGATGTAGTCCATGTACACCCGCTTTTATAGCCTCCATAACATTGGCAACGCTCAAATCATAATCGTTATGAGCATGAAAATCAAAGTGGGTTTCGGGGTAACGTTTTATGGTTTTATCCAAAAACTCAAAAGTTTCTCTGGGGGTCAAAACACCTAATGTATCAGGCAAAAGAATTCTTTCGACGGGTTGCTTTGTCAGAAAATCGAGGTATTGAAATACATAATCGGGAGAATTTCGCATTCCGTTGCTCCAATCTTCCAGATATACATTACATTTAATTCCATTCGAGCGAGCCAAAGAAATCACTTTTTCTATTTCTAAAAAATGCTGTCCGGGCGTTTTTTTTAGCTGATGAGTTAAATGATTTAATGAACCTTTGGTCAATAAATTCATCACTTTTGCACCTGCTTCCAACATCCAATTCACCGAAATATCACCATCTACAAAAGTTAATACTTCGATTTTATCCAAATAATCATGTTCTGAAGCCCAACTTGTAATTTTCTTGACTGCATCAAATTCACCCGCAGAAACCCGTGCGGAGGCAATTTCTAATCTGTCTACCATTACTTCCTTGAGAAGTAATTGGGCAATAGTCAATTTTTCAGAAGCCGAAAAAGACACACCGCTGGTTTGTTCACCATCACGGAGGGTCGTATCCATTATTTCTATATGTCGCATATTTAGGTATGAGTTATGAATTACGAATTATGAGTGAGGGAAAAACTTATCACTCACAACTCACTAAATCACAACTTCTTAATAAAGACTTTTCTCTGCAAATTCTGCAATTTCACCTTTCATACTTTGAAGATAATCAATATCATCAAAGCCATTAATCATGTTATTTTTCTTATAACCATTAATTGTGAAAGATTCTTTTTCGCCTGTTGCAACAATCGTAACGGTTTGTTCGGGAAGATTTACTTCGATAATTGCTTTCGCATCCGCTTCGATTGCCAAAAAGATTTTATCCAAAAATTCTGGAGAAACCGTTACGGGTAAAATGCCAATATTCAACGAGTTACCTTTGAAAATATCCGCAAAAAAACTTGAAATTACGCAACGGAAACCATAATCATAAATCGCCCAAGCAGCGTGTTCACGACTTGAACCCGAACCAAAGTTTCTTCCACCTATTAGAATTGCTCCACTATAAGTTGGATTATTTAAGACAAAATCTTGCTTGGGAGAATTGTCGTTATTGTAACGCCAATCTCTGAATAAATTATCGCCAAAACCCTCACGTGTTGTTGCTTTCAAGAAGCGTGCAGGGATAATTTGGTCAGTGTCCACGTTCTCGATAGGCATCGGAACGGCAGTGGACGTAAGTATGGTGAATTTATCGTATGCCATTTTGTTATTATTATTTGATTATAAAAACTCACGGGGGTCAGTAATAACACCCGTAACCGCTGCCGCCGCCGCCACTAATGGACTTGCCAAAAGGGTTCTTGCTCCTGGTCCTTGACGACCTTCAAAATTTCTGTTTGAAGTGGAAACCGCATATTTTCCCGCAGGAACTTTATCGTCGTTCATGGCCAAACAAGCCGAACAACCAGGCTGACGAAGTTCAAAACCCGACTCAATCAAAATGTCTAAGATGCCTTCTTCTTTAATTTGCGATTCCACAATGTGCGAACCTGGCACTAACCATGCCGTTACATTATCCGCTTTTTTACGCCCCTTCACAATGGAAGCAAAAGCACGGAAATCTTCGATGCGACCATTGGTACAACTTCCCAAGAAAACATAATCAATTTTCTTTCCGATGATTTGCTCGTTCTCAGCAAAACCCATGTAACCCAATGACTTTTTATAACTTGCCTCACCATCAATTACTTGACTTGATAAAGGAATATTTTGAGAAATTCCCGTTCCTAAACCTGGATTTGTACCATACGTAATTTGTGGTTCAATATCAGCAGCATCGAAAGTATATTCTTTGTCAAACGTGGCTTCATTATCCGTTTTAAGCGTTTTCCAGTAAGCCAAAGCTCTGTCCCAAGCCTCAGCTTTTGGAGCCTGCTCACGTCCGTTCAAATAATTGAACGTTGTTTGGTCAGGAGCAATCATTCCGCCTCTCGCACCCATTTCGATTGACATATTACAAACCGTCATACGTCCTTCCATGGACATATTTTCGAAGACATCACCCGCATATTCGACAAAATAACCCGTTGCTCCCGCCGCTGAAAGTTGAGCAATGATGTATAAAGTTACATCTTTTGGTAATACCGCTTTACCCAATTTCCCATTCACGTTTACACGCATTTTCATAGGTTTTGGTTGCATGATGCACTGCGAAGAAAGTACCATTTCAACTTCCGAAGTACCAATTCCGAAAGCAATTGCTCCGAAGGCTCCGTGCGTAGAAGTGTGAGAATCTCCACAAACTATGGTCATACCAGGAAGTGTAATACCATTTTCAGGACCAACCACATGAACAATACCATTTTTGGCGTGTCCCAATCCCCAATGCGAAATACCATATTTGGCAGTATTCGTTTCTAATTGCTGTAATTGATTAGCAGAAAGAGGATCTTGTACGGGTAAATGCTGATTAATAGTAGGCGTATTGTGGTCAGCAGTAGCGAAAGTACGCTTAGCATACATCACATCAATCCCACGACTTTCAAGACCCAAGAAAGCTACGGGGCTGGTTACTTCGTGGACAAAGTGACGGTCAATCAGAAATACATCTGGACCATCTTCGATTTTACGAACAACGTGGGCATCCCACACTTTGTCGAATAAGGTTTGTTTACTCATATTTTTTGTTTTTTTATTCTCTGTTTTTTATTTTACCACAACTTCGGAGAAGTTTAACCTTTCTAGAATATGAATATAAAAGGAGAACAAAACGTCGGAGATACTTAACCTTAAAATCTTCGACTTCTTAAATTCTACTACAAAGGTTCTGCTTCTCCGAAGCATAATGGCATTTTATATACTCATTTCTACAAAGGTTCTGCTTCTCCGAAGAAATGTAATATTTCTATACTTTACTTACTACAAAGGTTGTGCTTCTCCGAAGCAATGTAATATTTCTATACTTTACCTACAAAGGTTTTATTTCTGAAATACTTTTTCCATTTATAAAATTGCTTCGGAGAAGCACAACCTTTATAGAATATGATTACAATGTTAAAGCAAAAGCGTCGGAGATGCTGAACCTTAAAATCTTTCTCAATCCAACCATTCAAAAAATTCTTTCTTGCCAATCTCTATTCCAAAATCATCACAGAATTTTAAAAACTCTTCTCGAAATGTCTTTTTATTATGATGCTCTTTTTGATTCAATATATATTTGCAAACCGCATCTAACTGTGAACGACTATGAGAAAAAACACCATATCCTTTTTGCCATTCAAACTTAAATTTTGATAAATTTTCACTTTTAACAAAATCGTTGGATGAAGTTTTTATTACTTTTACTAAATCTGAAATTGATTCTACGGGTTTTAATCCTATGAAGATATGAATATGATCAGGCATTCCTCCGATGGCTAATAATTTATGTCCCCTTTCTTGAACCGTTCCTGTGATGTATTTGTGCAATCTTTCCTCCCAATCTGGATGAATTAGTGCCTCTCTATGTTTAGGTGAGAAAACTATATGTATGTATAATTGTGAAAAAACGTCTGCCATAGTTTTTTAGGGTTACTTATCAGAAGAATAGTAAAATGTTAGTTTTTCTCTCGCATAGTTTTTGTAAGGACTTGCTAAGTATCTCACCCTACAAAATTGCAAATTATTTTTCACCCATATATACCGCCAAACGCCCAAACAATAGCGTTTTTAGTCCAAATGACAATTTAATCATAAAACCTTATTGCCAAAAATGAGTTTTAATAAAAACAGAAAAATCACAAAGGATTATTTCGTAAATTTGCAAACTGAAATAACCACATAATTGAATGAGTAAGAATATATTGTATTTTGAATTAACCACGCCTGTTGAAGATCAACGTCCCGTGTATTTATCGGGCAATTTCAACGCTTGGTTACCTGATAGAGAGGAACTTAGATTAAATAAGATAGAAGAGGGGAAATATGCTTTAAAATTCCCTGATACCATAAAATTGCCCGATACTTTCGAATATAAATATACCAAAGGAGGATGGAATCAAGTAGAATTGGACGAATTTGGTAATGGTATTCCAAACCGTATCGCCAAAATCAAAAATGGTGTTTATCAAGATTTTGTGCCTCATTGGCGAATGAACGGTGAGAATCTTTCTGAAAATCTCATGCCCGAAATTCGTTTGATTTCTGACAAATTTGAAATACCTCAATTAGATAGAAAACGGGCTGTTTATATTCTTTTGCCCCATAATTACGAAAATCTTAAAAAACATTATCCAGTTATTTATCTTCAAGACGCCCAAAATCTTTTTGGAAATGGTTCTGAATTTGGCAATTGGGGAATTGATAAACAATTAGCTGTTTTATCGGCTCGTGAGCATGGAGACGTGATTGTGGTTGCTATTTCACATGGAGGCGAAGAACGTTTTCAAGAGTATTCACCCTACAATAATCCAAAATTAGGCAAGGGACAAGGTCGAAAATATGCTCAATTTTTGGCAAAAACTTTAAAACCTTACGTTGATAAAAATTTTAGAACTAAACCAGAACGTGAATTTACGGGTATCGGTGGAAGTTCCTTAGGAGGCTTAATCAGTATTTATGCTGGACTAATGTTCCCAGAATCATTTGGAAGATTGATGATTTTTTCTCCTTCGCTTTGGATTTCGCCTAATATTTATTTTGATGCCATTGATTTTCTTTCACATTTACCCTCACGTATTTATGTATATGCAGGAGGAAAAGAGAGCAGTTTAATGATTCCAAATGTTGAAAAATTAAAGCAAACACTTGAACGTCAAGGCGTTAAAAAAACAGTTATTAACCTTTCTCTCGACCCTGACGGCAAACATAGCGAAGACCAATGGGGGAAGGAATTTCCTAAAGCAATGCAGTGGTTATTTTATTAAAACATGAAAAAAGTTGCCATCATCGGCTCGGGTATTGCGGGCATTGCTTCTGCCATTCGTTTGGCTCATAAAGGCTTTGAAGTTTCGGTATTTGAAGCCAATCCTTATGCTGGTGGAAAATTAAGTAGTTTTGAATTGAAAGGTTACCGTTTTGATGCAGGTCCTTCCCTGTTTACCTTACCCAATTTGGTAACGGAATTATTTGAATTAGTAGGACAGAATCCTACTAATTTTTTTGAATATGAGCAGTTAGCAGAAATTTGTCGGTATTTTTGGGAGGATAAAACCTGTTTAACCGCTTGGGCTGAACCTGTAAAATTTGCCCAAGAAGTTGAAGAAATTACGGGAGAACCTGCTGAAAAAATTATTCAATTTCTTAAAGATTCTGCTTTTAAATATGAAGTTTTAGACGCTCTTTTTTTGCAAGATTCACTTCACAAACTTTCTACTTGGACTTCAAAAAAAGCTTTAAAAGGGTATCTAAATCTGCCTAAATTAGGCATTTTTGGAACGATGAACCAAGCGAATCAAAAGCTATTTAAAAATTCAAAGATTGTACAACTTTTCAATCGATATGCCACTTATAATGGATCAAATCCTTACCAAACTCCTGCGACTTTAAATATTATTCCGCATTTAGAATACAATCTTGGGGCATTTTTTCCAAAAAAAGGCATGGTTTCTATTACCAATTCCTTAGTAAAATTAGCTGAAAATTTGGGCGTTAAATTTTATTTTGAAACGAAAGTTGAGGAGATTCTGGTAGAAAATGGAAAAGTTAAAGGGGTGAAGCTAAGGAGAAATGGAGATAGAAATGAAGGAGAAAATAAAGAGAATACTGCCGACCTGATTCCTTTTGATGTGGTGGTTTCCAATATGGACGTAACCCACACTTACCGAAAATTGCTACCCAACGAAGAACATCCCAACTTTTTGTTAAATCAGCCCAAATCAAGCTCAGGAGTTATTTTTTATTGGGGAATTAAAAAGAAATTTCCAGCATTAGATTTGCATAATATACTGTTCAGTGATGATTATGAAGAAGAATTCAAAACTATGTTTAAGCAAAAAACGATTTATCACGACCCAACCGTGTACATTAATATTACCTCAAAACATAAACCCGATGATGCCCCCGAAGGCTGTGAAAACTGGTTTGTATTAATAAATGCTCCTGCCAACGAAGGGCAAGATTGGGACAAAATCATTGCCCAAACTAAAGAAAATATACTCAAAAAAATCAATAGAATTTTAGGACAAAACATCGCAGAACTGATTGAATGTGAGCAGATTCTTGACCCCCGAACCATAGAATCTAAAACATCTTCCGCTCAAGGGGCATTGTATGGAAATTCTTCTAATAACCGTTTTTCCGCTTTTTTACGACACGCCAATTTTTCATCCAAAATCAAGAATTTGTATTTTGTGGGCGGAAGTGTTCACCCAGGCGGAGGAATACCTTTGGCCCTTTCTTCAGCTAAAATTATGAGTAATAATTTAAAAAATCTTGAGTAATAATTTACATTATGGCAAAGCAAAAGCCACGTATTGATTCCCTTTTTTCGTACCTAATTTTGTTCCTCCGCAAGCAATAACGACGTATTGTTTTCCATCAATTTGATACGTTGAAGGTGTGGCAAATCCTGCTGCTGGAAGGATAGTTTCCCACAAAATTTTACCCGTTTTTTTATCAAAAACTCTAAATTTTCCATCTTTTGTTGCCGCAATAAATAACAAACCACTTTCTGTAACAACTGCACCTCCGTAATTCTCAGTTCCTGTGTTATTGATGCCTTTAGCTTTCAAAGATTCTTCTTCGCCGAAGGGGACTTTCCAGAGGAATTCGCCCGTATTCAAATCAATGGCGTTGAGCGTTCCCCACGGTGGAGCAATGGCTGGCAAACCTTTACTATCCAAAAATTTATTGTAACCCGTGCTTGAATAGGGCAAATAAGGCATTTTTATTTTCGTCTCCCCTCCTACTTCCTTTTTTTCTTCCCCGAATAAAAAGCTTACTAAGGCTTGTTTTTCGTTGGTACTTAGTGTGGTAAAACCTGGCATCATTCCTTTGCCATTCGTAATGATTTGGGTAACGTAACCTTTGTCTCGTCTCTTGCCAATATCCACCAAAGAAGGATAGCCACTTTTGCCGTTTCCTTTTCTATCATTTCCGTGACAGACCGTGCAAGTAGTTGTATAAATTTTTTCACCCAAAGGTAAATGAGCCAGAGCATCTTGTTTTGGTGTATCTCTCATTGTGAGAATCCATGCCATTTCATTGCAATTAACGTACATAATTCCCTGTTTGTCAACGGCAGCACCGCCCCATTCTGGTCCACCATCAAATCCTGGTAACATGACCGTTCCCTGTTTGCTCGGAGGGGCAAATAATTCTTTTTTGTAAGTTTTCAGTTGAGCAATCAACTCTTCCCGATTTTCTGCAAAAGGACTAATATCTTTTTCGGTTAAATTGTGGGCTTGCCGTGCCATCGGTGCTGGTTTTGTTGGTACGGGTTGCGTTGTCCAAGATTGTTCGCCAGTTAGCGTAGATTTAGGAGCCAAAACTTCTTTAATCGGAAATAAAGATTTTCCTGTAACTCTGTCAAATATAAAAACATATCCTTGTTTGGTTACTTGGGCGACTGCATCAATCAATTTACCATTTTGTTTAATGGTTACTAAATTAGGTGGTGCTGGATGATCTCTATCCCAAATATCATGGTGCGTAGTTTGATAATGCCAAAGTCGTTTACCCGTGCGAGCATCCAGTGCCAGAAGACAATCAGAAAATAAATTTTTACCTTTACGATTACCCCCGTAAAAATCAAACGCTGCCGAACCAGTTGGAGCGAATAAAATCCCTCTTTTCCTATCAATTGCCATGCCTGCCCAATTATTTGCCGCCCCGATTCCATCATTTTTATAGGCATTTTTTGGGAAAGTTTCGTAGCCAAATTCGTTTGGATAAGGGATTGTATGGAAAGTCCAAGCCAATTTTCCCGTTTTTACATTGAACGCCCGAATGTCACCAGGGGCAGCATCTGCTCCTTCCGAAAGGCGTAGTGGCATAATAATTAAATCTTCATAAATCGTACCTGGGGTATTGGAAATAATGAATTTATTTTTGGCAATATCGGGTAATCCTGTATGTAAATCTACTTTTCCCCTCTCACCAAAACTCTCAATAGGTTTTCCTGTCTTGGCATTTAAGGCATACAGAAAAGGACCAACTGTGTATAAAATACGTTTGTCATTGCCCTCCGCCCAATATGCCACGCCCCTACTTGTACTATGCCAAGTATTTAAGGGGTCACCAAATCGCCAAATTTCTTTGCCTGTGCTGGCATCTAACGCAAAAGCCCTAACGGCTGAAGTTACGCCATATAAAATTCCCTCGACAATAATTGGATTTACTTGCATTTGACCCGTATCGGGAGCAGCGTATGTCCACGCTACTTGTAAATTCTTAACGTTTTCGGGCGTTATTTGGGTTAGATTTGAATAATGATTACGGTCGGGGCCACCCAAATATTCTGACCAATCTTTCGAGGCATTTTCATGGTGAGAAATCAATTGAAAAGCGGAGATTAAGCCTACCGATAAGAGCAAGAAAGGAAATAAAATACGTTTCATTAGGTCGGAATTGGAATTTTACTTTTAAGAAAGTAAATGTAAGGTTTTGTAATTTAAAAATTAACCTTTATTCTCCCTTATACAACGCTAAACAAAAGAAGGTCAGCAAATTGCTGACCTTCTAAATATTATCACCACTAAAATTTTCTAAAACAATTTTAAAATAATCGGATATAATGTTTTGATACTCAAACAAATAATCATAATTCCAACCACAATTGTCATTGTTTTTCTGGGAACTTTATTAACAAAAAATGCCCCGAATGGTGCTGCAATTACGCCACCCACAATTAATCCTGCAATGACTTGCCAACCATTAATACCTTGAAAAAGCAAGAAGGTAATACCGCTCGCAAACGACACGGCAAACTCGGCAGCATTGACCGAACCGATGGTATATCTTGGGTCACGACCACGACCAATAAGCGTTGAAGTTACAATGGGTCCCCAGCCTCCACCACCGATAGCATCCATAAATCCTCCAAAAGTAGCTAAAACCCCTAAGTTTTTGGTCTTCTTTTTAACGTTATTATTTCGTAATCCTTTAACGATAATCATTATTGCTAATACAATCATATAAACGGCAATGAACGGTTTAATCACCTTACCATCAATGACATCCGCCAAAAGATAAGCTCCTATTATTGAACCAATTACACCTGGAATGAGAAGGTAAGTAACTAATCTTTTGTTGATATTTTTGAATTTATAATGAGAAATTGCCGATGCTCCCGTTGTGAACATTTCCGCTACGTGAACACCCGTACTACTGATTGCGGGAGACACGCCCACCGAAATCAAAAAAGACGTTGAAGTTGCTCCGTAACCCATTCCTAAAGTACCATCCACTAATTGAGCAAATATACCGATACCTAAATAAATAAAAAAGTCTTGATTAATTCCTGACACCAATTTTTCTACTGAAAAAAGAGCGTGATAATTGTAAATTAAAATACTGGCAAGACCTACTAATAATGTGACAGGAATACCAAACCAAAGCCATTTGGAGGAGTAAATAGTACTTTTGTTAGAACTTGATATAATTGGCTGTGAAGGCGATTCTACATTCATTTTGATAACGGATTGCTGTATTTTATTTTTAAAGCTGAATTTTTCTACAAATATAGTAGTTCTGTTTAGTCTATCAAATAAATAGAGTAATTGTTTTTGAGGGAATTTCTGTCCTAACAAAACTTATATTTACGCAAAATTAGTAATCGGCAAGTTTTCAAGCTGAAATTACTAAAACATAACATTTCAACTAATCCTACCGTTTATCAAAATGTAATAGTAAATCTCCTATAATATCACAAAATTGCTTGAAACTCATTTGTTTAATCTAATAAACCTACCTTCGACCATGAAGCTAATTCGCTTAAATCTCTTGATAATTGCCCTTTTGGCCTATTCCACAACTTTTGCTCAGAAATCTTATGAATGGAAAACGGCCACATCGGGCGGATATACCTATAAGTATGTAAGTAATGACCCCATGAAGGCTCGTTTTTATACCCTCGCCAATGGCTTGACGGTGATCCTGAGCGAAAATCACAAAGAGCCAAGAATTGCCGCTTTGATTCCGACTCGAGCGGGTTCAAATAATGACCCTCGCACCAATACGGGGCTTGCTCATTATTTAGAACACATGCTTTTTAAAGGGACAGATAAATTTGGTTCTATGGACTGGGCGAAGGAAAAACCATTGCTCGACCAAGTGAATGCATTATATGAAAAATATAATAAATCAACCGATTCTATACAAAGAAAAGCGATTTACAAAGAAATTGATCGTACTTCGGGCGAAGCCGCTAAGTTTGCCATTGCCAACGAATATGACAAAATGATGGCTTCAATGGGCGGACAAGGCACTAATGCTTTTACATCTTACGAACAAACGGTTTATACGGAAGATATTCCTGCTAATGCCATTGACCGTTTCTTGAAATTACAGGCTGAACGTTTCCGTAGTCCAGTTTTAAGGATTTTTCATACGGAATTAGAGGCGGTTTACGAGGAAAAAAATCGTGGTCTGGATAACGATGGTAGTAAAGTTTACG
>JACMRQ010000248.1 GCA_014376355.1 Arcicella sp.
CCCGTCCCCGGTACTATTACCCCAAAATTAAAGGTGTAAATGTCAGTTTATCTGATGTTTACACCTTTTGGTAGTTCTTGAAAAGTGTTGATGATAAAACTAAGCATTCGATAAATTGTATTTTTGTGGTCTCGAATCATAAAAACCAATGAATCAAAATGCTTAGTATTACAAAATTAGAAAAATGTCCTTGTTGTTCAAGTGAAAATATCGTCAAAAACGGATTTACCAAAGGAGGTAACCAACGAGTTTTATGTTATGACTGTTTAAAAAGCCGAGTACTCCATCGAAAATTCTCATACGATTTTGATTTTGAAGCCGTAAGACGTTCATTTTTGGAAAGAATGAGTTTGTGTGGTGTTACAAGGGTATTTTTGATTAGTTACTATCAAGTTTACAAGGAGTTGAATCTTTGTTTCTTACTGATGCCAAATTTCAAGACCCAAGTAGCTAAAAAACAACAAGTTGGTGACACATTAGAATTCGATGAACTTTGTGGATTCTGTCAAAAAAAGAAAAATAAGCAATGGATTTGGGCTGCTATTAGTCGAAATACAAGGCAAATTGTAGCCTACGTAATCGGCGATAGAAGTGAAATAACCTTTCGCAGACTTATTAGAAAAATCCCGATTGAATATCTTAAAAGCCAAAGTTATAGCGATTACTGGAAATCTTATGCGATTTTAAAAGTAAAAGGAAACCACGAGCAAGTCGGTAAAGAAAGTGGACAAACTAATCACATTGAACGATATTGGGCAACTTTGAGGGCAAGGATAACACGATATGTTAGAAAAAGCCTATCATTCTCTCGAAAACTAAGATATCATCACCTGGTAACAAAATTGTTTATCATTGATTATAACCAAAATTGCTTATCAACACTTTTTTAATAACTACCCACCTTTTTTTGTTTTACACTTTAAATTGTATTCCTTTCAGTTTCAAAAAACAACTTACATTTTTTTCTCCCATTTTTCCATTACTATAAATCTGTGTTTTACTTGCAGAAAAATAAATATTTTTTCTTGCTCTGGTAACACCAACATAAAATACACTCAATTCCTCTAAAAAGATATTTTCGGGAATATTTGATGAAATGTCAATTTTACAGTTATTATTTGATTTGCATATATTACAACTTGCAAAGTAGAAAGGTAATATATTTTGCTCTAAGTCAGGCATAATTACAAAATCCCATTCCAAGCCTTTTGCCCCGTGAATTGTAGAAAATATTACGTTTGAATCAACGTATTCTATGTATTGTCTCAAATTGTTATTTTCAAAAGTTTCTCGAATTAGACCTATTTTTTCTTCATTTTTTGATGAAGCAAATTCTGTAAATAACTTGTTACAAAAAATTTCAAGAAGTTTTAATGATGAATCTATTATAGAATTGAATCCTATTTTGTCCTGATAGAAAGTTGTAACTTCTTTTAACAAACCTTTAGTAAACTTCTTAGTAATAAGAGAGTTACCTATCAATAATTTTGAAAAAATAGATGAACAAGTGTTTGTAAAGGAGGTATATTCTGTATCATCATCTGTAAATAAACCAAAAAAGAAAGAGATATTATTTTGCTGAAGAACCTCAATTATTTTAAGCGTATTCCTGTTTTTGCCACTTTTAACTAATATCGCTATTTTCGATAGAGGATTCTTGTTTTGTATGTCATCAATTTTAAGTATAATATTTTGTGCTTCGTGTTCTTGATTATCGCAAAGTGTAAAATTTATAATTGCATTATTTATAATTGTCTGGTTGTCAATTTTTTCTGCATTTTTCCTAATATTTTGGTCTAACAAAAGCATATCAGCATTATTTCTAAATCTATAATTTTGGGTAAGTTTAATTTCTTTTAATTTCAATCTTTCTACTGAATTGCTAAATAGTTTATCATAAGCTCCAATAAATCCATAAATTCTTTGTAATTCATCTCCAAGAAAAATCAACTTAGTTTTGTCTCCTATCAAAAGTGTTAAAATCCAATAACTCAAAATATTTGTATCTTGAAATTCATCTACTAAAAGCACACAATATAACTCTTGATAGAATAATCGAATATTTTTAAATTCTTTTAGTAGCTTAATTGTCAATGTGATAATGGCATTATATGGTAACTTTCCATGAGTTATGATTTCAATAACAATCACCTTATTATAATTATCAATTTGTTCATTTATTTTGAGTCCTTTTTTTTCTTTGACGGAAGCATTAAAATCTGTCAATACTGCACTATTTTCCTGAGAAATATTTGGAAAATGAATGATTATCTTCTCATTTGTACTATCATCAAAATTTTCCAATAATTCTATTTGAGAAAGTTTTTTGTCAATTTTATATCCATATAATTTAAGGATGTGCCTACACAAACCATGATAATTAGTAACCTTTATTCTATCAGTAGTAGATGAATTATTACCAGTAGCATTTAATATAGTTGGAACTTGGGCAATTACATCTTTTTTAATCTTGTATGCAGCATTGAGACTAAACGTAAGGGCTAATAGCCTTTTAGGATTAGGTATTTGATTACTGGCAATCATGTAAGCAATTTTACTAACCATTGTATGTGTTTTTCCATAGCCAGCAGGTGCATTTACTAAAATGCGAGGCTCATCCGTAAAGATTACTTCTAATTGCTTTTCATCTCCTTCATATTTATCAGAAAGTGATTTTTGTAGTTTGATTATGTTGTCCATAAATTAAGCTATTTTAGAGAGTTCGACAGCCTTATTTATTAGATTTACATAGGGTCTTGGGATTTCAAGATTTTCAAGATGAGATCCTATCATAGTTCCTAACATAAGTCCTTTATTAATATCAAACCATGTTAAATAATAGCATTTTAAAAGTATATTTTCTGTACTAATAATTTCAGAAAGTTTATAATCCCTTGTTATCTCTGGAATAGATAATTTATATTTAATTCTTCCTCTTTTATTTAACGGAGACATTTCTAATTTTCTCTCTAATCCTACTTTATCAAAAGCACACAGTATTTTTTTAATTATTAATTCATTTCCACAATTAATGAGTTTATCTATTAATTCCTCTTCAAAATCTCTACAATTAGTATAATAGTGTTCAGAGTGATTTGAGGTTTTTCCACCATTATCAGCATCTTCTATTCCAACAGAAGGTATGTTGAACTTATCCATTACTTCCAAAAGAATACCTATAGAGTCTCCACGAGTTTGAATTATAGAAATCCCTAAATCATCAAAGTCAATGTGTAGTTTATTTGCAAATAATGGTAAGCAGGCATATTCCGTATCCCCTTCAATTAAAATAACACTCTTACAGAAAAATGCCTCTTTTATAAAAGAAAATTGGATTTGAAAATGCTTGTGATGTTGATCAGATAAAGATATTTCCATACCTGAAATAATATTAACAATATTACTGTTTTTGTTTAACCTTATTATTTGCTTGTAATCGTTTAATATAATATTGGGAGAGTGTGTAACAACAATTATTTGTCCAATAAATTTATCAATTCCAAAAAGAGATTTTAGTAAGTCATTAAAATCTTGATTTTGGTTTGAAATCACTCTGTTTAGATATTTGATTAATGACCGTTGCATATACGGATGTAGATGAATTTCTGGTTCATCTAATCCCAATACTAATGAAATATATTTTACTTTTTCAGTCTTACCGCCTACGTTTTCTTCTCCTTCAAAAATGGCATTTTGCCTCCATTTCTGTTCAACGATTGTTTGAATTTTATCAAGAATAGATAATGTAACTAAAATTAAAAATTGAACTCCATAGCCAGACCTTGTTAATGAATCTCCATTTATATCAACAAGAGAAACCATTTTAGGCAATAAAGCTTCAAGGTCATTTTCAACTCCAGCTTTAATTCCAAAATCATTAAATGCTTTCAGTTTTCCAACAGTATTATTTAAACTGTCTACTAATAAGTTAACCTCAGTCTCGTTTACAAAATTCTTTTTAGGTAGATTAATATCACTTTGAGTTGACACATAATTTTTAACAAGTCGTGTTAAAAACTTACCTACACCTTTACCTTTATCAAAATTGATTTCTGAAATTGGATTTCTTAAAGAATCATAATGAATATAATTTAGACACCTTATAAGTGAAGGCTGTATAAAAGTAAGAGACTCTTCATGATTAAATTCCAAATTGTCAATTGGGCTTTGTTGCTTTAATAGAATATTTACTTTGTTTGGGTCATCTGCATCAAATAAATCTGAAAAAATGCCTTTTTCAACATCTTCTAATTGAAGTACAATTTTTCCTCTTATTGGCAAAGTTAAATCTTTAAAATCATCAGCATTGAATCCTCTTTGGGTAAATACAACGTTAATAAAGTTTAGAAAATTAGATTTTCCAATATTATTTTCCCCAACAATAAAATTACATTCATGATGAAGTGATGCTCTCTGTCCTGACAGATTTCGGTAGTTTTGAATTTCGATAGAAACTATTTTCATAATTATTATTGAGGGATATTTTAGATTTAAGACTTACTGCTAATATAGGGTAATCTCATACATAAATGCTTAGAACTGCAATTAATTCCCCACAAAAAAAGGCCTAAACAAAATCGCTCAAGCCTAATTTTTTAATAACCTCACTTCTCCAAAGGATGCTCCAATAATATTTTTTCAGAAGTATAAATGTCTTTTTGGTTGGCAGTAGCTGCTCTTACAACTTTCACTTTTTCGGGAGAGATGGCAGATGCGTTGTTACCAAATGAATTTCTCACGTAAGTCAATACTGCCGCTACTTCTCTGTCTTTGAGAAGTCCGCCGAATGGGGTCATTGGTACTTGCCCAGCATATTGCTTACCACTCACTTCAATGGGTCCGAGGAGTCCCTTTAAAATAATCTTGATCAACCGTTCTTCATTGCCCAATATCCATTTATTGTTAACAATGGGCGGAAAGCCCGAAGCTGAAAGTCCGCCACCGTCTGCTTGGTGGCAAGTTATGCAATAGCCTTCTTTGGCATAAAGCGTTTTTCCTAATTTATAAAGTTCAAGTTCCTGACCTTTCAAAATAGATACAATTGCTTCTTCTTTTTGCTTCTTGACTGATTTACCACTAATATGGGCAACGGCAGTCTCGTGAGCATGAATCATCCAATCATCCAAGGGCATTTTTTTCGCTTCTGCCAAAATAGGTAAGCCTTTTTCCTTCTCAATCCAAGAAGTAGCCACGATGGCATCTAAACGAACTCGACTGTTTTTGTCCTTGGCGGCTTGCATTAACAAAGTCGCTTGGTCTTGTACTTGGTGTCCCGTAAAACGCAGAACCTCCACCGCAGCGGCTCGGGCGTGATAGTCTTTGGCTTTGAGCATTTGGCGTAATAAAGTTTGATCAACTTTATTTAAACCCCAACTTACCCATAAAGCCTCTAAGATATGATGCTCATATTTGGGGTCATTTTTGTCTAAATCTGCCACCCACTTCGTGATTTTTGGTAAAACTTCGTTAGCATTTCTTCCTCTCAATTCACGACGAGTACGATAACGACTACGATATTCGGGAAGTTTTAAATTATCTAAAAGTGTCTCAACGCTTGCACCGTCAATCTTTGCGGGCGTTACTAACGGTCTTGATGGGTAAGTAATACGGTAAACTCGTCCATGAACATGGTCACGCAAGGGGTCACGGGCGTTATGCTGCATGTGTCCAATCAGAATGTTGTGCCAATCTATGATATAAAGCGAGCCATCGGGAGCAATTTCCATATCTACTGGACGAAAATTTCGGTCTTCACTTATGATTAAATCTTGGCGAAATTTAACTTTATAACCCGTTCCATCATCAATTACGGCGTGTTGTTTTGTCCCCAAAAATCCAATAGTATTATTGATAAGCATATCGCCTTGTACTTCATCGGGGAAATGACGACTCCAAAGAAATTCTAATCCAGACGTTGGTCTAACCATCTGTTCTTTTTCAATCAGTTGTACCCCTTTATGGGTTGATTCACCGTATCTCGGCAAAACAGTTCCAGGCATCATCCATCGCACATCAGGACTTGAGGTTTCGGCAAAAAAAGGTTGCCCCCAATGGTCAAAAGCAATGCCCCAAGGATTTGGAATAGCCAATTGGGCGGTGCGTTCCAACTTGTGCAATTGTGGGCTGTATCTGTAAAAACCGCCATTTGTTGCCCGAACAGTTCCGTAAGACGTTTCAATATTTGTGTGTAGAAATACACCTTCGCCCGAATAAATTGCTCCCGATGGATCTGCACAAAAAGCATGACTATTGTGATGAGTATCATGGTCGTCATAACCGCTCAATAAAATCTCTTTTTTATCGGCTTTATCATCTCCATCCGTATCAGTGTATAATTTCAAGTTAGTCCCTTGCGAAATGTAAACACCTTCGGGAGCAATTTCAAAGCCTAATGGTAGATGTAATCCATCGACAAAAACTGTTTGTTTATCTGCTTTTCCATCATTGTTAGTATCTTCCAAAATCAAAATTTTATCGTTTGGTTTGGCATTTCCAGGCTTATAATGTGGATAACTCGGCATGACAGCAACCCAAAGTCTCCCTTTATTATCGAAAGACATTTGCACGGGTTTTGAAAGGTCTGGAAATTCTGCTTCCGAAGCAAAAAGTTCAATTTTATAACCTGTTGGTAATTTGAATTTATCCAAGGCATCTTGTCCAGAAAGGTAAGATAAACTGCCATTTTGAGCAGGGTTAAAATTTGTGATAACGGGTGGTAAAACTTTGGTATTTTTATCAGCCGTCGCCACATCCATTTTTTGTCCTTTTGAAGTTGCCAACCAGATGGCAGTGTCCCGAATAGCGGTCATTTCACGAATTTTCTGTATTTCAGCTGGGTAATTATCAGGACCAAAAGGATTATAACGACGACCGTAAGCATGTACGCCATTTGGGATTTTATAATCATTATGCCACATCCAATTTTTTTCAATTACTGCATCATGCACCAGCGTTCGGTTAGTTTCTTGGGGAGTTTTTTTGCCGAAAATTACATTTGATAATAAAATCGCAAACTTTTTATACCCCGCTTCATTCAATTGCGAGCCATCAATCGTTAGAGGTTCTTGAGTGGAATCATACCACTGTTTTGAGGGCGTGAAGGCATCAATAAATAATACGTTATTTCGTTGAGCCACTTCCTTCATCGCTTTTGTATAAAGTAATAGATTTTCATTTTCCTTTTTTCCGTTCGGCAAATCATATTTTCCTGATAAATCCTCAAAAGCAATGGGCGATACAATTGCTAATTGTGGAGCATTGTTTCCATTGTATTTTTGACTCTTAGTATGTTTAATAAAAGCCTCCAATTCAGCTTTGTAATTTGCCAATTTTGGTAATCCTTGAAATGATTCACTGTACCCAAAAAAGGCTATAATTACGTCTGATTTAAGCCTTGTAAGCCATTGGTCGGGTGTTTCAAAAGTGCCTTCACTATTGGAGTAATTAGCATATTCAGTTTGAAATTTTTCTGCCCCAGGAAATGCCCAAGGCAAATTTCTGCTGGCATGGGGTCTAAAACCTGGTGTATCTCCACCGTCACACATATTGCGGATAAATAAGTTGTTTTCTGGATAACGAAGGTGCATTTCTGTTTCAAAATGACCATAATTCATCATCCTTGACCCTAAATTTCCACCAATCATAGCAATATGGGTGCCTTTTTTAATCAATAAAACCTTAGGCTGAATGAGTTGGAAGGCACTAATAATCGTTACTGACAATGCCAACAGAAGGAGTAATTTATTTGGTAATTTCATAATTTTGTGAGTTTAAATAATTAACAATTCCTCTGTATGGTACATTAATTTCAATCTTTCCTTTCCATTTAGTAGGTACTTTTTTGCCTAATTCCCAGTGAATGGCATTGATAATTAACCGTTGAAAATCAGCCACTTGAAAATCTTCTGGATGACCTAAGGTAGTCATAAATATTTTTGCTCCAAACGAATTTTTACCCGTCCAAGCCACAGGGTTTTCTATGGCTTCTTTATCAGGATTAACCGATTTTCCCATCAATAACCATTCAGAACCTTTGGTTGGATAATCGGGTAGAACTCGATAAAGCCATGAACTTACATGGAAATTAGGACTTATACCCCGAAGAATAGGGTGCTTTTTAGCGGCTTCAATTACCGAAACATCGGTGGTACTTTTGTGTCCGTAATGCGTATGACCCGCTTTCCCCCAACCAGGAGGAGCATTAAGAGCAAATTCGCCAAAAGCATTCCACTTTTCAGATTCATGTCCCTTCGGAAAATTGAAGGCGTGTGTGGAGGTTCGGAATCCCATGACAGGCTTTCCCGATTTTAAATATTTATCAATAAATTCAAGTTGTTTGACTGGTAATTGTCGCCAACGTAAAAAGAAAACTACCAAGTCGGCTTTTGCCAGAATTTCTAAGCCTGGAATATTATTTTCGGCATTTTGATTAGGAGAGGCCTTTAAAACTTTAGTATTTAAGCCATAATTTTTTTCTAATTCTGTGGCGATAAGCGGAAGTGTTTCTTCACCACTATATTCATGGTCGCCTGTGACAAACACCACCAGAGGTTTGATTTTTATCTGAGCAAAAGCACTGTTAAAAACAGCACAGAAAAGGAAAATTTTGAGTAAAATTGCAGTTTTACGCATAGTAATAATGGATTACGATTAGATTAGTTACGAAACTAAATATAATTATTCCATAAATTTACCAAATTTTTCCATGTTAAAAACACCAGATTAAAGTACGTACCTATAAGCCATCTTTCAATAATCAACGAATTATGCAGTACTTTCAGACGATGTTTTTTAGTGTAAAACCGCTAATAACCCAGTGATTTTTATCCAAAAAAAGGGCTTGAACGAATCCGCTCAAGCCCTAAAATAAAACTATCATTTTTTTTATCCTCTTGTCAATTCAAATACCGTAATTTCGGGGGGCATTCCCACTCTGCCAGGATATCCAATGTAGCCATAACCACGATTTATGTACAGCTTTTGATCACCTTCTTCATATAATCCTCCCCACTGTTTATAGGCGTATTGTGCAGGAGACCACGTTTTTCCGGCAATGGTTACCCCAAATTGCGTTCCGTGGGTATGTCCAGAAAACATTACATCAATATCTTTATATTTGGTATTCACTTCCTTATCCCAATGCGTAGGGTCGTGTGAAAGAAGGAGTTTTACCGGTGCTTCATCCGTTCCTTGATAGGCTTTTTGCAGGTTTCCATACGTGTGAAAACGATTCTGTCCACTAATATTTTGTACGCCAATAATCGCTAATTTCTCTCCACCTTGTTCGATAAAACGGTGTTCATCCATTAACAAATCATAACCCAAAACTTTGTGTGCATGAATCAAATCTTTAAGGTTTTGTTGTCTTCCTTTCGCATTTCCTTCCCAATTGACATAATCGGCATAATCATGATTTCCGAGGGTACTGAAAACACCCAATGGAGCTTTTACTTTGTTGAAAATATCAATGTATTCGTTTACTTCGGTTGCCAAATTATTTACTAAATCACCCGTAAAAAAGACCATATCGGGTTTTTCCTTCATCAGCATTTCCACGCCACCTTTCACGGCAACTTTATTAAAAAACGAACCTGAATGAATATCTGAAATTTGGGCAATAGTCATGCCTTCAAATTGTTTTGGAAGATTTTTTAAGGCTAATTTTACCCGTCGAATTCTATAATCATGAGCTCCCGAAATAATTCCCCAAGTCAAGGCAAGGGCTGGCACTGCTCCTGCTATTACGGCAGTTTTCATTAAAAAATCAGAACGAGTAATGTTCCCAGAACCTCCAATGGGAGCGTTTGAGGTAACAGTATGTCCTGTAAATTTTGAAGAAATCCACTGAATTAATCGGCTTAAATCATCAATTAATAGAAACAAAACCACAAAAATTTTGGAAATATAATTTATAAAAACCCCTACCATAATGATTGTACGAAGGTTTTTGCCCAATAAATCTGGATTAACAAAATTATAAATCCACATACCCGTAAGCGTAAAGGCAGTAACGCCCCAGAAAATATACTTTGTAATATTTTGAGCGTTTTGTGAAAGGTTTTGCGTTGAAATTTTTACGGCTTGCCAAACGTACCAATCTATCAATAAAAAGACGATGGTAACGATAGGAATAATAACTAATTTGTTCATTGAATGAGTATATTGTTGGTTATGTTAACAAAACTCAAATATGATGAGGGAGGTTCAATGATTGGTTTTTTTGTGATGAATGGTTGACAAAGTAAAAGAGGCTTGAACTATATCGTTCAAGCCTCTTTTGTATTTTTAGATTAATTTAAGAAACAAAATGTCCCAATTGCCTTTCTAAAATAACTGACATTATAATTAATTCTGGCAGTGTAGGAATGGCTTTTTCGTTTTCAATTTTCGATAAATGGGATTGGGAAATACCTGTTAAGCGGGCGAAAAAATACTGTTTGTGTCCTTGTTCTTCACGAGTTTTTTTGACAATAGAACCTCTTCTGAATTGCATAGTGATAGAATGTTTAAAGTTTAAATAATAGTAAGCCTTAAGAAATTAGTAGAAGCGTTCCAACTTAAATACACGTGCAAAATTACATAATGCGGCATTGTCGTATTGCGATAAGTGCGGTCTATATAATAGACATGTTTAAGTAAAATAATATTTCAAATAAATGTTTTACTTAAATTCAAATTATTCTCTACAGAATATAGACTTGTATGTTTTGCTTTGAAATACAATAAAAACCGTAAACCTTTACAAAAGTTAAGCCCCAATCTAAGTTTGGACGACCAGATGGGGCTTAAAGGTCAAATTTCTAACAATTAAACCCAATGTAAAGGTAATGAAAAAAACATTACAACGTTTGGGCATGATGACGATGGGACTGTCATTATGCCTGTGGTCTTGCAAAGGGCAAGATGGAATTTTGAAACCTTCGGAGGATGGCAGAGCCATTGCCAAGGAGGCTTTTCTAAAAGATGGAAGACTCGTTTTCGATTCAAAAGAATCATTTTGGAAATAATTAGTATTGATTTACAATAATGTTACTTGTTATGATTAATGAACAATAAAATACCGTAGCAGATGTTGTTCTCAACCTATTTGATTACTCATCAAATAAGTCGAGAATAACATCTTTCACAAAAGAAAAACATCAAAATATGAAAATTAGCATTTTGACAGTATGCTTCTCTCTACTTCTTCAATGTTGTACTTACCAGGACTCATTAGAGATTGAGTTGTAAAGCCCAAAACTTATACTCAATTCTGTACTTAGTGCTAATGAAGAACCTTATTTATACGTAGGAAAAGTTTTTAGTCCGACCGAAAAAATTATTGCTGACCATTTTATCAATAATGCCAATGTGCTTTTGTATGAAAATTCAACCTTTGTAGGCTCATTAATCCATAAACAAAATGGTGTTTATAAATTACCAAGTTTTAAAATCAAAGAAGGTAAAAATTATCAATTTAAAGTAAAAGTAAACGGTTATCCAGATGCTTCTAATATTCCAGTTTTAATACCCAAAAATGTTGAAAGTAATTCCGTTGTCTTTGATAATAATACTGTTTATCCCACTGAAAGTTATTCATCTGGAAGTACTGACTATTATAAGGGACGTTTATTGAGTGTAAAGTTACCGAGTACAATAAGTGAAAAATATTACGGATTGAGTGTAAATGGAACAAAAAATGGTAGTGATGTAAATGGTAATATTTACCCAATTGAAGTAGGGACAACCTCTTTGTTTAAACTAAATACGGACTGTTATAAATATCAATATTTGATAATAAATATTGATTATAATCTTGTTACTCAAGCTCAACAAGCCATGATTCTTTATAACGCTTCCTGTTTTGGAAAAGAGAAAACGATGGGGGTAGTTGTTTAAACCTTCGGAACTGTTCACACCCCAGACAAAGACGGTAAATATTACAGTTCAACCATTGACCGTTTAGAAGCCACCATTGTAACCCTTTCAGAAGAATATTTCATCTATTCCAAAAATATGAAAGTTATTTCAGGAATTGATAATGCCTTTTTTGAGCCAAAACCTGTTTATACAAACGTGATTAATGGTTATGGTGTGGTAGTGGCAATCAATAAGAAAGTGGTGGTTTTTAATTTGTAATACACTCTTCTCCAAATCTCAATTTATGAAGTTCTTAGGCTTCTTTATTTTGTTCATAATATTATCCAATTTTGCTCACTCTCAATCATTTACCACCATTTCGGGTAAAGTTATTGAAGCCAGTAGTGAGGAAGTTCTCATTGGGGCTTCGGTGTATGTTCCAAGTCTCAAAAGAGGCGTTACAACGAATCAATACGGTTTTTTTAGCCTTAAAATTCCTTCTGGTATTCACGAAATCGTTATTAGTTTTGTGGGGCACAATCAGCAAACCATAACACTCAATACTCAAAAAGAACAATCTATTACTGTCAGATTAGAAGGAACAAAAACTTTGGAAGAAGTGATTGTGAGAGGACAAAAAAATGATTTTAGAGAAGTTGGCGTAACGAGTATTTCCATCGCTAAACTCAAAGAAATTCCCGCTGTTTTAGGTGAGTCAGACGTTTTAAAAGCCCTTGCATTCACGCCAGGCGTAACCAAAGGGGCAGGGCAGTGCAGGTTTGTATGTACGTGCAGGTACGCCCGAACAAAATTTGGTTTTATTAGACGAAGCTCCCATTTACAACACGTCTCACATTTTTGGATTCCTCTCCATTTTCAATACCGATGCCATCAAAAATATTGATTTGTACAAAGGCGGTTTCCCTGCAAGATTTGGAGGAAGATTATCGTCAGTAGTTGATATTTCAATGAAAGACGGCAATAAATTGGAATCAAAGAAGGAATTATCGTTGGGAATTTTGAGCAGCCGTTTTTTGATTGAATGTCCTTTTTCAAAAGGTAAATCATCCTATATGCTTTCAGGTAGAACGATGAATACGGGTTTTATTTTTTTACCGAGGTACATAAAACTATGGTCAGGTTCAATACTTAAAGAATTTAATAGTATTTGGTTTTATGATGTAAATGCCAAGATGAATTTTAACCTTAATGATAAAAACCAACTTTATTACAGTTTATATAATAACTACGATTATTGGCTAAATATTGAGCAAGTTGCCAACAGAAAAAGCGGAACTACCTTAAATTGGGGCAATACTACTTCAACGCTCCGTTATAATCATACCTTTTCAAATAACCTTTTTGCAAAATTTGCAATCATTTACAGTGGATTTAATTATGCTTTCAAGAATCAAGCGGATATTATAACCGCTGATAAAACTACTACCACTGGTTTTACGGTAAGGAATAATATTAAAGACTTGATTCTTAAAACAGGTATTGAATTTACGCCCTCAACTTCTTATACATTACGTGCAGGTATTGAACACACACGGCATCGCTTCGAGCCTGGAAGTGTGGAAATCATCAACATCAGTGATGAAGTAAACACCACACAGATTGGGAAGAACAAAACGCTTTTCACCCAAGAGTCGGCTATTTATGCCGAGAATCATTTTCAAACAGATAAGTTTCGATTGAATGCAGGGCTTAGGATGGCAAATCTTAGCGTAGATGATATCAATTATTTTTCCTTTGAACCACGCTTGGGATTAACCTATCGTATTCATAATCAACACGATATAAAATTTGGTTTGAGCCGAATGCGTCAATTTTTGCATCAATTGAGTTCAAATGGAATCGGTATTCCGAATGATATTTGGGTAACAGCCACTGAAAAAGTAAAGCCAAGCCAAGCCCAACAAATTGATTTTGGGTGGGATTATCGTTTGGATGATAAAAAGCAATGGGAAATTTCGCTGGATGCGTATTACAAGCAATTAACCGACTTAATTGATTATCCACAAGGGGCAGATATTATCACAAATTTTGAGCAAGATTGGCAAGATTTGGTCGTGAAAAATGTTGAAGGAAAGGCGTATGGGTTGGAGTTTATGCTTCGTAAAAATACTGGAAAAATTAATGGCTGGATTTCATACACTCGTTCAACCAGTGAGCGACGGGCAACCGAAATTAATAAAGGAAATTGGTTTCCGTCAAGGTTTCAAAGAGAGCATAATTTGGCAGTAGTTTTAAACACAAAACTTAGTAAAAAGTGGTCATTTTCAGCCAATTTTGTGTATCAGTCGGGATTTCCAGTTACACTCCCCGAAGCGGCAGGTTTAGGCTTGGACGGCAGACCAGTTTTGATTTATACGGATAGGAATAACGCTCGAATGCCCATTTATCACCGTGCAGATATTGGATTTAATAAGCGTTATTTAACTAAACGTAATCGTGAGGTTATGTGGAGTTTGGGAATTTATAATGTCTATAATCGAGCAAATCCGTATTACTTAGAACCATCGGTCAATACTAAATTCATACCTTTACCAAATGGCGGAGGGACAACCGTTTATGATAATATTACCATAAAATTGAAGAATGTAATTCCAATTCTTCCCTATTTCTCATACCAAATAAAGTTCTAAGAAATGCCCTCTAAAATCAAAAAGGGGGTAGTTTATTTATCTTTTCATCTCCCGCTCAATACTTTCCTTATACGGATGAAAATCCACTTGCAAAGTATGCCGTGGAGATTCTTTGTATCGTTTTGCCATGGCTTGCTTATCTTCTTGGATAGATTTTAGCATTTCGTCTTTATTCGGCAATTTAGTTTCTCCTTTCAAAATTTTGGCAATCCACTTGCTCTGTACTTCCGCCAAAGGCATAATGGCTCCCAA
>JACMRQ010000249.1 GCA_014376355.1 Arcicella sp.
ATTATGGCATGGTATCCAGTCCCTTCCAGTATTCACGCTACTGGTCAATTTTCTTCCAATGATACTATTTGGAAAGTTTCTGATGAAAATAGTGCAACGCCTTCTTGGTTCTACGAACTGAAAGTAGTTAAAGTTACGGGAGTTACAAAGCCTGTTTTAGCAACTCGTGATTCACGTAATGCAAATCCTTTTGTCCTCACATCTGCAGAATATTGGGATAATGTTACTCCTGCTGGGCAATTGGCAGGTTCGGCTCTTTTTGCCAGTATTGCAGAGGTTGGCTCAAAACAATTAAGCGATGTAGTAACAGGATTAGTAAATCTTTGGATGGATGCAAATGGAAAAATCGTTGCAACTGCTCCAACCTCAGGTTCTTTAACAATTCCAATTCCATCAGGGGGTACAATCGTTATTACAACCCAACCACAGTACGGAAGTATATCTGTTGTTTCAGGGGCAATCCAATACGCCGCTTCGAATGGTTATACGGGTGCGGATAGTTTCACGTATGAGGTGCACGGGGCTTCGGGTGATTTGATTAGTTCGGGTGGGGTTTGTTCGTTTTCAACATCAGCAGCAACGGCAACGGCAATTCCAAGTTTTGTTAAAGTTGTAATTGATGTAGTAGGTGATATTCGTGTCAATTGTGTGGCGGGTTCAGCGGTGACTTTGTACAAAAATACAGATACAAACATTATTTCAACCATCACAGATTCAACAAATTCAGGATACGTTTTATTCCAAAATGTTGCTCGTGTGCAGACTGATACTTTCAAAACGAAATCTCAAAAATCGGGATTAACGCTTTCTGGATTCTCAATTGTAACGACTGCGAAACGGAAACCTTCGGCCATTTCGGGAGTAACAAAAACGGTCCAAGCGAATGGAATCGTCAGTATTAACATTGCGGAATTAGTGGCAGATTCGGACAACGCCAATTTTTTTTAGCACTGGCAGGAGTTCCCTCAAAAGGCTCTGCATCGATTGTTTCGGGAGCTATTTCTTTTATGGCTCCCCAAACTTTTGAAGGTTATTCTGAAATCGGTTATCGTATTACAGATTCAAACTGGAATATTGATTTTTTAGGAACTGTCAAAATTTACGCTCAATCGTCGGCACAAAATAGCATTCCGATAATAATTCCTTTGGTTGGAAATATAGAAATGCCAAGTTTAACAATAACGCCAATTAAAGAAATCCCTCACTTAAAAAGGTTGATATATGCAATCCTTACAGGCACATTGTTAATGGGGATAATCGTTTATTTCAGTATCAAAAAACGGTTATGACCAACTTTATGACTTAATTGAAGCAAAATAAACGTATCAAAATCTGATTCTGAAACGTAAATAGGTAATTTGTTCATATAGATTTTTTTACCTGAAAATACACAATTTCAAATAAACAACCTTATTAAAAAAAAGAAAAATTATGAAAATTCTTATAAAAATTTTATTGATTATACCATTCTTTTTCATTGTTTGGTATCTGTATGACCGCTACGGCAAAAAAACACAACAAAAGAGGATTCTTGCCCAAGTAGATGCCCTCAAACTTAAAGGAGAAAAGGGTGACAAGGGCGAAACGGGGCTTCAAGGGCTTGATTTGACCCAAGGAATTCAAGGCGGAAGCGGTTTAACGGATTGGCATTTTACTGAGAAAAAAAATTCAGACGGCTCAAAGGAATTGGTTTTGGAAGTATTAACCAATACGGGTTTTGTTGAATTTTCATCATCAAAATATCAATCATAATTTATATTCATAATCCTTACTTTGTCTGTTTTCGGTCAGACTAAATAAAACAACACAAAATATGAAAAAGACCTTTAATGTTGATACAATTGTACTAAAACCATTTTCTCAGGCTGAACGGATTGCTATTGCTAATTTGACGGCAGGGCTAATGGTATTACAAAGCGATGGCGTAGCGGGAATTTACATTTACAACGGTACAATATGGGTATATTCTGGAAGTGTAAGCCAATGGATTACTAACGGTAGTAATATTTATTATAACCAAAGCGTGGGTATTGGTACGCCAACGCCAAGTGCACCACTTGAAGTAGTAGGAGCAATTAAATTTGGGTCAGGAACCGATTTACAAGCAGCTTTAGATGCTAAGGCTAACACAATCAGTGCATTTAATAGACAAAATCAATCTTATACTATAAGTCTCGCTGATGTAGGTATAATAGTAGAAATTGATTCTATTGCCGCCACTAATGTTACTATTCCTTCAGATACAACGGTAGCCTTTCCAATTGGGACCACGATTACTCTTGCTCAATTCAATACAGGACAAGTAACTATTTTAGCGGCAAACGGTGTCACTATATTATCAAGTAGTTCACGTTTTAAATTAACGGAACAATATAGTTTATGTAGTCTAATTAAAAAAGCAGTTAATCAGTGGTATTTATCAGGTGATTTATCATTATAAACAAAATCAATAAAATGGGTATAATACGGGGAGTTATCGCAAGTGCTAATAAGAGAAATAGAGCAGTAAATTATAAATTAAGTCTTTTCTATACTTCAAATTCTAATTTGATTGTTGAAACGGATAGCCTGACAGATATGATGACCTATTTGGCAAGTTTTCCCTTCAATCAACCAGCCACTTTGCAATTTAATACATCCGATACTTTCACAGTTACAAGCAATCTTGCCTTTAACTTTAGTAATGGAGGTAGATTATTTACGGTAAAAGCAAAAACAGGACAAAATCCTGTTATAGATGCTAATAATGTTTTGCCAACTGTAATGAATATTTCCATGAGCAATTTTGTGTTAGATGGGGTGAAACTTATTAATGCAGATTTAACAGATTCGGCAGGAGCAATAATTAGAGTTAATTCTAATACAAGAAACATTACCATTAAAAATACTAAGTTTAAACGAGGCTATTGTGCCATGAGAGCAACGGGTATAATTGATGGCAATGGCAATGTATCTACTTATATAGACGGCTTAACTATTACAGATTGTTCGGTTGAAGATACTATCAATGGGTCTTTTAGACTTGGAAATGGAGATGCTTATGGACTCCCTGCCTCTTCTAATTTTTCTCTACGTACATCTGGTTATTACGATATGAGAAACGTTACTATTCAAAATATCAAGCTGATAGATAACTTTAACAAGGGTGTTATTACAGGACAAGCAAGCGGTTTTATGGGCATGATGATTCTAAAACGTACCCTAAATTTAACTGTAAAAAATATTGTTTGTAATAATACAAGTGAATCAATATTACAATTAGAAACGTCTGCAAATGTTAATGTAAATAAAATTGTTTGTGACAATTTTGGATGCAGAGGATTAAATAATCAGCAAGGAATCTATGTTTCTGATGTTGATGGTTTTACCATAACTAACACCTTAATGAAAGCTAATGCGGATGGCGTAGGGAAATTGGTTGCAGGTCTTTTAAATGTAAGAGGATTTAATGCTTACCATAATACATTTGCCTATATTAACAATGGTGATGTTCCATTCTTTGCAGACAAAATGGCACTTGTTAGATTGGTAGGAAATATCTTTAAGTCAAGCGGTTCTTCAAATCCTTGTACTATGTCTTTTAGCACTGATAATGGATATGTACCAAGTTTAGTACAAGATTTACTTGAAGAAAATTACAACGTATTTTGTTCTGATGGTTCATACAATGTCAATTTGAAACTATATAGTAGCCCTGCCTCTGGAGTTGTGGACACTGAAGTGCAGATAAATTCAACGGGAAGTAAGATAACCCCTGCTACTTACAGAAGTAATTATAATATTGGTGCTAATAGTGTATTTACAACCGATACTTCTGTACTGTTTAGTTCAAGAACTAACCCCAACAGTTCAACAAGTTATGCTATGTATGTTGATGAAGGAAAACAAGGACGTAATTTAATCCCCAGTATTCAGAAATTAGTCGATGTTGATGCTTTTGGGTTTGTAAGAACATTCCCAACTGATGCAGGAGCAACCGATAGAGATGCTATTGTTTTAGGATAAAAAAAATAAGCCAATGACCATAACCAACAATCAAGAGCCACAGAGCCAAACGGGAACTAATAAATCGTTACTCCTTCAAATTGATTCAAAATTGATTGATGTCGTTTTTCAAATGCTATTTCAATTGCCTTACGGACAGATTGATCCATTATTTAGCTAAGAATAATCCGAAGTAAAATATGATTTATAACACCAGCTCTCATGAAACCATTATATGAAACCGCAGAACCCAACCCTCAAAAACTAACTCCAGAAGAAGTGGAAGTATTCAACTTCACTTTATGCCGAGTTAAAAAAGAGGAACATACCCTTTACGAAATCGTATTTGTAGCCATAATTTTGGCAAAAAAAGGCTACGTAGATCCATCCGATTATCACATTAAAGTAGCTATCGAAGGCGAACGACAAACCTTTATCAATCTGGTTGAAGAGTCACTTTGGTTAAACAAACAACAATAATAAAATGGCATTAACATTCCTTCCCCATCCAGCCAACGAAGTCTATGCAATGGACTTCGTTGGGAACGGACATATCACCATCGAATTTACTGAAACTTCTACTGGAACGGTTGGAATGGTGCTTATCAATACAAAAACTGCTGTTACGATTCCCGTAACCTTAGCCAAAGTTGGCAATAATTATACTGCCAATTTAACTCTGCCAAAAGGTGATTATAAGTATGGATTTACGGATTCATTAGTTACCAATGTTACCCAGACATTTTATTCTTTTTCGGTAGGTATCGTCATCGTTATTACGGGACATTCTTTAGCTCAATCTAATGGTGAACAGCACGCCACCGATCACAGAGTTCGGATTTATACCGATTATAATGCTCGCTTGGAAGGTGCTTGGAAAGATATTACAAAATATTCGGGTGGTTCATACCGCAACCCCAATGATATTTATGCGGCCGCCGTTGCTACAAACTCAAATGGGCTTTATGATAATTTCCAAGTCGGTCCATGGGCAAGAATGGCTCAATTAATTGCC
>JACMRQ010000250.1 GCA_014376355.1 Arcicella sp.
AATCCCTCAATATTTTGTAATTGGTCAAAAAAGCTCTTATTTTGTTCTTGGCAAGGTTGCATCTGTGTTCTTTTTTATGTTAGAACTACAAAAGTAATGCAGCTTCACCTTGCCATTATATTTTTATAGGAAAGCCGTTATGTAATACTTTATTCCTAAAATTAAATGATTTTTGGTGGGTGGATTGTAACTAAATTGACGTTTAGATAAAAAATTTTTAAATGTAATGATTGTGCAATTGTCCTCAATGAGCGAAAAGTAGCTCCCTGGCTTCTGGATTTGAATGACTTATAAGTTGAATATTTTAAAATGTGATGAAACTTTATGCAACCAGCTCCACTTAATGATTTTTGGCAATTCGATGCCCCCTATTGGTTTCAAAAATTGGATACTTCAGTTAATGGTTTAGCTCAGAGTGATGCCGACAAAATATTAAGTCAATCAGACCAATTCGTCAAAAAATCTTCTCATTTTCAGAAAGATTTTATCCTTTTTGTTTCCCAATTTAAAAGTCCTTTAATGCTATTACTCATTGGAGCGGTCATTTTATCAGCTTTTTTAGGCGATACTTCCGATGTTTTTATTATCCTTTTCATTGTTATTTCTACTGGTTTACTTAGTTTTTTTCAAGAGCGAAATGCTGGTAGAGTTGTTGAGAAATTACAATCAATGATTTCGCTGAAAAGCACCGTTTTGAGAGACAATAAAGCGCAAGAAATTATTAGTAAAAACGTGGTTGTGGGCGATATTTTACTTTTTAAAGCGGGCGATATGATTCCTGCTGACTGTCTTTTGGTAGAAGCCAATGAATTGAATGTGAATGAAGCCAGTCTAACGGGCGAATCATTTCCCGTTAGAAAAGAGTTAGGGGTTTTAGATGAAAAAACTGAATTATCAAAAAGAACAAATTGCCTCTGGGAAGGGGCAAATATTGTGAGTGGTAATGCCAAAGCCTTGGTAATTCAAACAGGAGCGAATACTATTTTTGGTAGTATTTCTCAGAGTGTCTCCACAAAAATAGAAACTACTTTTGAGAAAGGGATTAAAGATTTTGGCTTTTTTTTGATGAAAATAACGTTAGTTCTTTCCATGTTTATCTTAATTGTCAATCTTCTTAACCATAAAAGTGTAGTTGATTCTGCCTTGTTTGCCTTGGCCTTGGCGGTGGGAATGGCTCCCGAATTATTACCCGCCATTACCACAATTGCGATGAGTGCAGGAGCAAAACGAATGTTGGAAAAGAAGGTTATCGTTAAAAAATTAGCCTCCATTCAAAATCTGGGAGAAGTCAATTTATTCTGCACTGACAAAACAGGTACGATTACCGAAGGAATCATTACCGTTTGGGCTTTGGTGAATGGCTTTGGAGAAGACAATGAATTGGTAAAAAACTTGGCTTTCTGGAATGCTACTTTCGAAACGGGTTATGCCAATCCGATTGATGATGCCTTGAAGAAATTGAATATCGAATCCAAGATACATCCCGAAAAATTGGGCGAAGTGCCTTATGATTTTATTCGTAAAAGATTAAGCATTGCCATTGATAACCAAACCGAAAAATTATTGATTACCAAAGGGGCATTTACCCAGATTTTGGGCATTTGTACCCAAGTAAAATTAAGTAACAGAAATGTTGAAAATATCAGTTCTTATCAACCTGAAATAGAGCGTCGTTTTGAAGAATTTGGTGTAAAAGGTTTGCGAGCAATTGGTATTTGCTACAAAAATATTGACACAAAAACTATCTCAAAAGACGATGAAAAGGACATGATTTTTGCGGGATTTATTCTGCTTCAAGACCCCGTGAAAGCAGGAATAATTGAAACGATTGAGGCCTTGAAGCAATTGCAGGTAAACCTAAAAATAATTACGGGTGATAATAAAAATGTGGCTAAATCCATTGCATTAGCCATTGGCATTGAAAATCCCGTAGTTTTGACGGGTTCAGAAGTCTTAAATACCAGTTCCGATGCCCTGAAACTTTTGGTGAAACGAACGCACATTTTTGCCGAAGTTGAACCTCAACAAAAAGAACGAATCATTTTGGCATTGAGAAAAACGTACACGGTTGCCTACATGGGCGATGGCATCAATGACGTAACGGCAATTCATGCAGCAGACGTAGGGATTTCGGTAGAAAATGCAGTGGACGTAGCCCGTGAAGCCGCCGATTTTGTGTTAATGGAAAAGGACTTGTCGGTATTAGTCGAAGGTATAAAAGAAGGCAGAAAAACATTTGCCAATACACTGAAATACATTTTCATTAATACGGGTTCAACCTTTGGTAATATGTTCAGCGTTGCCGTTGCTTCACTATTGTTGCCATTTCTACCCATGCTGCCGAAGCAAATTCTGTTAATGAACTTCATTACTGATTTTCCCTATTTGACGGTGGCTTCGGACAATGTTGACGGGGAACAATTAGATAAACCAGGCAAATGGAACTTAAAATTTATCCGTAATTACATGATTATTTTTGGAATCCATAGCTCCCTTTTTGATATTATCACTTTCCTAACCTTGCTTTACGTCTTGAAAGTAAAAGAGGCAACATTTCAAACGGCTTGGTTTATTGAGTCAATTGTGACCGAATTATTCATTCTATTTATTATCCGAACTCATAAAAATTTCTTTAAAAGCAAACCGGGAAAATACTTATTTTTATTGAGCATTGCGGGTTTAATTCTCACGATTTCAATGCCTTATTTACCTTTTGCACACAATATTGGGTTAGTACCTCTACCCTTCAAATATTTGGCGGTGATGCTCTTAATTGTGGTTGCATATATCATAACCGCCGATATATTAAAGGTATGGTTTTTTAAGAAGTATAAAGAGTGAACAAATAGAGAAAGAGGACATCAAATTTATCTTGTATTTTTTGATGTCCTCCTTGAGCATACGCATAATTTTTAACTATTGGTCACAAGTCCCTTATTGGGCCTAAAGTAAGCAGCAATTTCTTTTTTGGCAAAATGTAGCTCTTTATTTAGATTTGATCCATGAAATCGAGCTATAAAACTTTACAGGAATCGCTAAGCGTTGATTCCTTGATTGTAAATCTTAGAAGCTGCTTTGATAGCTTTGCTGACAAACGTGCTAAAAATTCAAGTGTCTCTTTAACAGACATTTTGATGAGTGCTTATGCGATATTTTCGCTAAAATACTCCTCCCTTTTGCAATTTGAGATGCAGAAT
>JACMRQ010000251.1 GCA_014376355.1 Arcicella sp.
AATCCAGGCTTACTTCCTTATGCTCATACCGCTGGCGGAGCAGTTATTAGACCCGAAGATATGGGGAAAATCAAGGGTCGTTCAGTGTTAGCCATGCGTCAGCAAACAGACCGCCAAATGAGCCAATTGTATGAACAAATGGAAGTTTTGGCCCGTCAAGCAAAATTATTAACGCAACGAAAGGAGATGTCAGAACGAATTTATGATGCCGCCATGGGTTTTGAACCAATCATTAACGAAACATATTACATGTATGAGAAGGATACTGGAACAGATTTACTTTCTTTGGTAGCTCCAAATGAGTGGGGACGTTCTTTTAAATACAGCCGTTTTTTGGCTAAATGTTTACTTCTCGCCGACCATACTTGGGATGTTGAATATAACGAAGACGCTTATAATGACTAAATTTGTAAAAAATTAATTAATAACGAATTAAGCTATGTGGGAAACCATCAAAGAGTACAAAGAAATTTTATTTACATTCCATGAAGGAATTGCTAAAATATCAATTAATCGTCCGCAAGTTCACAATGCTTTTACGCCATTGACTGTAAAAGAAATGATTGATGCCATGAATATTTGTCGTGATACCGAAAATATTGGGGTAATTATTCTTACTGGCGAAGGAGGAAAAGCTTTTTGCTCGGGTGGTGATCAATCGGTTCGTGGACATGGTGGATATGTTGGCGAAGATACCGTTCCAAGATTAAATGTATTGGATTTGCAAAAACAAATTCGTTCAATTCCTAAACCTGTAATTGCGATGGTGGCAGGTTGGGCAATTGGTGGTGGTCATGTGTTGCACGTGGTATGCGATCTTTCAATTGCGGCTGACAATGCTCGATTTGGACAAACTGGACCAAATGTAGGATCATTTGACGGTGGTTTCGGAGCTTCATATTTAGCTCGTGTTGTTGGACAGAAAAAAGCTCGTGAAATATGGTTTTTGTGTGACCAATACGATGCTCAAGAGGCATTAGACATGGGTTTAGTTAATAAGGTGGTGCCTTTAGATAAATTGGAAGAGACTACAATCTCTTGGTGTAAAAAGATTTTACAGAAAAGTCCGTTGGCATTACGCTTGTTGAAATCTTCATTTAATGCTGAATTAGACGGACAAGCAGGTATTCAGGAATTGGCAGGAAATGCTACTTTATTGTACTATTTATCGGAAGAAGCGAAAGAGGGCAGAAATGCTTTTATTGAAAAACGTCAGCCTGATTTTAGTAAATTCCCAAAATTTCCTTGATTTTATCATTAATAATTCAACTTCCCGAAAGTTTAACCCCCAACGGAGTTATTTCGGGAAGTTTATAAATAAAAAACCGTAATTTTGCAGAAAATTTACAAAATAAGGAACTATGCAAATTATAGATGGCAAAGCAACAGCCGATGAAATTAAGAAAGAAATTGCCCTCGAAGTTCAAGAAATAAAGGCTTCTGGCGGAAAAATCCCTCATCTTGTAGCCATATTAGTAGGTAATAATGGTGCCTCAGAGACCTACGTTGCCAATAAAGTGAAATCATGTGAGGAAGTTGGTTTTCATTCAACCCTTCTCCGTTTTGAACCCACAATCACAGAGGATGAACTTTTATTAGAAGTAAGAAAAGTAAATGATAATGATGATATGGACGGTTTAATTGTTCAATTACCTCTCCCCGACCATATTAATCCAGATAAAGTAATGGAAGCCATCAACTACAAAAAAGATGTAGATGGATTTCATCCAATCAATATTGGACGCATGGCCAAAGGACTTCCTGCCTACATTTCAGCCACTCCGCAAGGTATTTTAGATTTATTAGAAAGATATAACATTGAGACTTCTGGTAAACACTGTGTTGTTGTAGGTCGCAGTCAAATTGTGGGACTTCCAATGTCAATTTTGATGCAAAGAAATACAAAAATCGGGAATTGTACCGTTACATTAACACACTCAAAAACGAAAGATTTATCCGCTGTTTGTGCAACTGCTGATATTTTGATTGCGGCTTTGGGTCGTCCAGAATTTATTACCGCTGAGTACGTAAAAGAGGGTGCTGTTGTGATTGATGTAGGTTTAACAAGAATCATAGATACCTCAAAAAAGTCTGGGTTTGCCTTGAAAGGTGATGTTAAGTTTGATGAAGTAGCACCAAAATGTTCATTCATTACCCCCGTTCCCAAAGGAGTTGGCCCGATGACAATCGTTTCTTTAATGAAAAATACTTTACTTTCTGCGAAAGGGATTATTTACGCAAAATAGCAATTTTCCAAGTTAGGGTTTTGGCATAATCTGCCTAATTTAAGAAAAAACAACGATTTAATACTTATTTTACGAAAGCATTTTTGTACTTTTACTGAAAGTTACTGAACGTACAATTGAAATCCGAGAGAAGGACGCATCTCTCCAAAACTATGGCTTCTATTAATCAAGTAAAGATTTTTTCTGGGTCATCCTCCCAATATTTAGCATCTGAAATTGCCCGTTATTTTGGCAAAGACTTAGGACAAAGTTCTGTTCAACGGTTTTCTGATGGTGAAATGTCACCGAGTTTCAATGAATCAGTTCGTGGTTGCGATGTATTTTTGATTCAATCAACTTTTCCACCGGCAGATAACATGATGGAATTGTTATTAATGATTGATGCTGCAAGACGTGCCTCTGCTCATTATGTAACCGTTGTGATTCCTTATTTTGGTTATTCCCGTCAAGATAGAAAAGATAAGCCCAGGGTTGGAATTGGGGCAAAATTAATGGCAAATTTACTGACAGCAGCAGGTGCCGACCGATTGATGACCATTGATTTACACGCTGGACAAATTCAAGGATTTTTTGATTTTCCAGTAGACCATTTAGAGGGAACGGCTATTTTTGTTCCTTATTTAAAATCGTTAGGTTTAGATAAAATATTATTTGCTTCGCCCGATGTTGGTGGGGTTGTTAGAACTCGAAACATCGCCAAATTTTTTAATGCGGAAATGGTAATTTGCGATAAGCAACGTAAGCGAGCTAATGAAATCGCTACTATGCAATTAATTGGAAATGTTCAAGGAGCCGACGTTGTTTTAGTAGATGATATGATTGATACGGGTGGAACAATGTGTAAAGCCGCTCAATTAATCATGGACAACGGAGCAAAATCTGTACGTGCTATCGTTACACACGGAGTTTTATCTGGTAATGCTTACGAAAATATTAATAATTCAATATTGACGGAATTGGTTGTAACCGATACAATTCCTCAAAAACAAGTATCAGACAAAATTAAAGTATTATCCGTAGCCGAATTATTTGCAAAAGCCATCGGAAGAATACGTGACCACGAATCTATCAGTTCATTATTTATAAAGTATTAATTTTTTAAACGGTTAGTAGAAGATAGGTGATATTGAATAGTTTATAATTAAAAGTTATCTATTAATCAAATCCGAAAGGCTATTGACACAAATAACTCAACATGAGAAAGATTGAAATTGTAGGGTACAATAGAGAGACCCTTGGCACAAAGTCTGCCAAAGATTTACGTAATGAAGCACTTGTTCCATGTGTTTTATATGGTGGCGAAAAACAAGTCCATTTCGCAGTACCAATGATTCTTTTCCGTGAGTTAATTTATACTCCAGAAGTTTCAGAAGTTATTTTGAATATTGAAGGTGAAATTCATCACGCAATTCTTCAAGATTCTCAGTTCCACCCAGTTTCAGAAATGATTCTTCACGTGGATTTCTTGGAAATCGTTGAAGGTAAAGAAATTAAAATTGACGTTCCTGTGAAAGTTATTGGTGATTCACCAGGCGTTCGTAAGGGAGGTAAAATGGTTCAAAAGTTGCGTAAAGTAACTTTGAGAGGTTTAGCTGACAACATCCCTGATTTTGTTGAAGCTGATATTACAGGTTTAGATTTAGGTCAAACATTGAAGGTTTCTAAATTAGTTGTTTCAAATGTAGTTATTTTGAATAACATTTCTGGACCAGTAGCAAGTATTGAAATCCCACGTGCATTGAGAGGAAAAATTACAACGTAATTTCTTCAGATGACAAAATTTAATTGATAGATCAAAATCCCCTCCCTTAAAGTGTGGGGATTTTTTTGATAAAAAAACCGTCAAATAATTTAAAAATCAGAAAAATGAACTCCGAATCGTAAAATTTGCCTTGAAATAGCACATTTGTTATCATTTCAGAATTGCACAATCATTAGCGTTACCACCATAATACTTTTTCAGTTGTCATTCTCGGAAATTTCAACTTTGTCTTATTAAGAAAAAATATTTTTTAAATCGAAAATTCATGAAATTCATTTTTTTTTCTTTTAATATTACTATTTTATGTCTAATCTCTACTTTTACTTCAGCACAAGTTAGCATTACTTACCCAATAACCAGATCAGTTTTTCAAAGAAATAATAGTAATCAATCCCACGTTTACATTGCAGGAAATTACACTACTTTTGCTAATAAAGTAGAAGCTAGGGCAATAGCTCGTCCTATGACACCTTCACAAGGTATTACAACAAATTGGATTACAATTCAAAATAATCCAGTTAATGGCTATTATTACGGCACTTTGAATGTTTCGGGTGGTTGGTATGATATAGAAGTTCGCCTCTGGAATGAAACAACATTACTAGGAAATTCCGCCGTTCAACGTATAGGTGTTGGAGAAGTTTTTTTGGTTGCAGGACAATCAAACGCAACGGGCGATGAAGGTTTAAAAAACCAAGGAAATTACGGGCCAATGGCAAACGATGACCGTGTGAGTATCGTAAATTATAGCATTCCATTTCCAACAAATTATGGAAGTGTAGTTTTGCCACGAGCAGAATTTTCTCATTTGGATTCCACCTTTACAATAGCTCCATTTGGCGTAAGTGCGTGGTGTTGGGGAGCCTTAGGAGACACCTTAACGAAAAGATTAAATGTTCCAATTGCATTTTTCAATGCAGGATGGTCAGGAACTGGAATTACCGCTTGGGAGAAAAGTGCGATTGATTCAACAGCAACCCCATTCAATTTTTATACAATGCCCAGAGGAATGCCTTATGGCAATTTACGTGCAGCTTTACAATTTTACACTGCTCAGTTTGGCGTGAGAGCAGTTTTGTGGCATCAGGGAGAAACGGATAATCTACAAGAGACTAACCGAAATACTTATGGAGATTTTTTAAAAACCGTTATTCTCAAAAGCCGTGAACATTCAGGAAAAACCAACTTAGCCTGGGTTATTTCTAAAGCATCACGGTTTAAGGGGTTTCAACTTATAAATTCTCGTACATGGCAACCCGTGATTGATGCTCAAAATGATGTTATTGGGATAAATGGAAATGGTCAAACCAATTATACAACACAGGTTTTTGAAGGACCAACAACCGATAGACTGATCGGTCCAAATATTCGAACTGGTGATTCAGTTCACTTTGTTGGAAATGGACATAGAATTTTAGCAAATGTGTGGAGTCAAAAACTGGATACAGCTTTTTTTACGACGTCTACGCCATACTTACCAATTCCTCCACCCACTTTAACAAGTGATTGTAATGGAGTTTCGACTCTGTTAATTAATGTTTCAAGTTCGTATTCAACATCACAATGGACGGATAATTTTGAAGCAACTAATAATCTCTCAAATTCATTCAGTTACTCTGCCTCATCAGGAGCTTTGCGAGTAAAAATTAAGGATGCTATTGGCAATATTTTAATTTCTCCA
>JACMRQ010000252.1 GCA_014376355.1 Arcicella sp.
AATAGTAAACAATTAACAAATTATTAACCCAAATTTATGTCATTAACATTCATCTTTATTGGAATTACCGTTGCCATTAGCCTTTATGCTTGGAATAATCAAAGCATCATGAATAAGTGGATTATGAACCCTTATGCTGTTCAAAAAAACCAAGAATATTATCGTTTTCTAACGTCAGGATTTCTTCATGCCGATTATGGACATTTGTTTTTTAATATGTTTACGCTATTCTTTTTTGGTAGAAATATTGAATATTATTTTTCCGCATTATTTGGAGAAACTACGGGAGGAATTTTATATGCAGTTTTATATTTAGTAGGAATAATTATAGCAAATATTCCATCGTATGTAGATCACAAGAACGACAGTGGTTATAATGCTTTGGGAGCTTCGGGTGGGGTTTCTGCGGTGATTTTTTCGTCTATTCTATTTGCTCCTACTTCCAGTATGTACGTTTATTTTATTCAAATGCCAGCTTTTGTATTTGCTATTTTATATACAGCATATTCAATTTATATGTCGAAACGGAATTTGGATAATATTGGTCATTCTGCTCATTTATACGGAGCAGCTTTTGGCGTAATTTTTACCTTAATTTTAAAGCCAGATTTATTTTCAAGTTGCATTGCTCAAATATCATCTTATTTGCAGAATGTTTTATAGAATTTATGAAGTGAAGTACTGTCATTACGAGCGTAGTAAAGCAATGACAGTACACTTTACAAACACTTTACGCAATCCACCACCGCCCGAACCTTCTCAAAATCCGAATATATAATTTCATATTCAGGAACTTCCGAAAGTCCACCCATTACAATTCCTTCTTTCCGATAAACCATTTCAGAATCACGGCTTGATTTGCCCGTAAGATGTAAGGCATTCACGCCTATCTGTAGAAACATTGGAGCATTAATTGCATTTACGCCACTTCCTGCCATAATTTCAATTCTGCCATTGGCTTGTTTTACTAAAATTTCAATATTATCAATACCTTCTATTGCCGTATTTTTTTGTCCCGAAGTTAAAATTCTGTCACAACCCGTTTCAATAATATCTTCGAGAGCTTCTAAATAATCAGGAGTCATGTCAATGGCTCGGTGAAAAGTTACCTGCATGGGTTTTGCCAACGCTACAAATGCTTTTGTTTGAGAAACATTTACTCGTCCATCTTTGTGTAAAATTCCCAAAACGACACCTTCACATCCGCATTGCTTTACCATGCGGATATCTGCCTCCATAACGGATATTTCATCATCTGAATAATAAAAATCTCCTCCACGAGGACGAATCATGACATAAATTTCGATACTAACTCGTTGCTTGGCTAATTGAATAAAACCAGCCGAAGGCGTTGTACCCCCTTCATATATCGAACCACAAAGTTCTATGCGTTTTGCACCGCCTTTTTCAGCCGAAAGACAAGATTCAAGCGAGAAAGCACAGACTTCCACGATAAGAGAATTGGATAGAAAATTCATGTTAAAATTTATTTTGAGTAAAATATAATCTTTTCAAAGAAATTTAGTTTATCTGAATAGTAAGAATTTTTTATTAAAAAAGTTTTTTATATGCAAAAAAATTATACTTTTGCAATCCTGACGAAAAAATGACAAGAAATTAATCGTTAAGAATCTGATAATCAGGTAATAAATTAGTAATTAATCGTAACCAAATTCATAGATTATGTACTGGACACTTGAATTGGCATCCTACCTCGAAGATGCACCATGGCCTGCAACAAAGGACGAACTTATTGACTTCGCAATCC
>JACMRQ010000253.1 GCA_014376355.1 Arcicella sp.
AACTATCGAAGTAAATCTTCCAGAACAAACCGTTACGATTGTTGCAACAGGCGAAAAAGAATCTTTCACAATTAATGGTTATAAGAAAAATAACATGATTAATGGCTTTGATGATATTGATTATCTGCAAAGTATGAAAGGTGAAATTGCAGAATTTGCAGAGAAAAGTCTTTATTAATTTTGAATTGTTGAGGTGATTTTTTAGAAACTATTTTGAGATTGATTTTAGGGTATGAGGTTACACAGAGAGCCACAGAGTAAAAATTTGAGAACCTCAGAGAAAAATTGCTCTCTTGATTTCTTCTTATTCTCTCTAAAAATCTCTGTGGCTCTCAATTTTTTTACTCAGTGGTTCTCTGTGTAACCTCAACGACGACTAAACATTTTCTCCAAAATTAACTTCAATAATTCAGCAATTCCAAAAGAATGCGACATATAGAAATAATGGACACGACCCTTCGTGATGGGGAGCAAACCAACGGAGTGTCTTTTTCGGCTTCTGAAAAACTGACTATCGCTCAATTACTTCTCAAGGAGGTAATGGTAGATAGATTGGAAATTGCCTCCGCAAGGGTTTCTGCGGGTGAATTTGATGCGGTCAAGAAAATTACAAGTTGGGCTTCGGAACACGATTGTTTAGATAAAATCGAAGTATTAACCTTCGTGGACGGTGATATTTCGGTGAATTGGATGTTGGAGGCAGGGGCAAAAGTGATGAATTTATTGACCAAAGGTTCCTTAAATCATTTAACCCATCAGCTTAAAAAAACACCCGAACAGCATTTCTCTGAAATAGAAAAAGTGATTTCTCTGGCTCGCTCGAATGGAATTAAATGTAATGTATATCTGGAAGATTGGAGCAACGGAATGCGAAATTCTCCCGAATATGTATTTCAATACCTTGATTTTTTGACAGAGCAGCCCATCGAAAGAATTCTTTTGCCCGATACATTGGGTGTTTTAACGCCCAGAGAAACTTTTGAGTTTTTGGATAAAACCGTAAAACGTTACCCCGAAACTCACTTCGATTTCCATGCTCATAACGATTATGATTTGAGCGTTGCCAATGTTATGGAGGCAATAAAGGCGGGCGTACATGGGTTACATCTGACCGTAAATGGTATGGGCGAACGAGCAGGAAATGCTCCTTTAGCAAGTACGATTGCGGTTTTAAATGACTTTATGCCAGAGGTAAAAACATCAGTTTCGGAACGTTCACTCTACACAGTTACTCAACTGGTGGAAAGTTTTTCGGGGATTAGAGTCCCAGCTAACAAACCTATTGTGGGCGAGAATGTTTTTACCCAAACTGCAGGTATTCATGCAGACGGCGACAATAAAAACAATCTTTATTTCAATGATTTAATGCCTGAGCGTTTTGGAAGACAACGCCAATATGCACTGGGGAAAACATCGGGGAAAGCCAATATTGAAAAGAATTTGCAAGAATTAGGAATCACTTTGGCGGATGCTGATTTGAAAAAAGTTACGCAGAGAATTATTGAATTGGGCGACAGAAAAGAGGTGGTTACTCGGGAAGATTTACCTTACATTATTTCGGATGTTTTGGATAGTAATGCCATCGAAGAAAAAGTGTTGGTATTGAATTATGTTCTGACCCATTCCAAAAATTTAAAACCTTCGGCAACCTTACAAGTTCAAATTGGGGATGAAGTTTTTGAAGAAAGTGCGCAAGGTGATGGACAGTACGATGCTTTTATGAATGCCTTGAAAAAGATTTATCTCAAGAAAGAAATTGAACTTCCACAACTGACGGATTACGCCGTAAGAATTCCACCAGGAGGAAAAACGGATGCCCTTTGCGAAACAATTATTACATGGAAAGTAAACGGGAAAGATTTAAAAACCAGAGGGCTGGATTCAGACCAAACAGTTTCTGCGATTCAGGCGACACAAAAAATGCTTAATTTGATTTAGGTTTAGGTCACAAAGTTTCTCAGAGTTAATCACGGAGTCGCAGAGAGTTTTATTATTTACTTCGTAATTTTTGAAAAAATTTGTATAAAATGTATCCAAACAAATTTACATAAAAACACTTAGTGAAACGCTATGATTAACTGCGTGAGATTCAGTGTCCACCCGAATTTACTTTAAAAAATACATAGTGAAACTCCGTGATTAACTCAGTGAGACTCTGTTTCTAACCAAAACAACCATAAATTATGAATGAAGACTACATGGAAGAATTAAATGAGTTGTCTCAAATCATTCTAAAACACGCTTTTGAAATTCATACCGCATTGGGACCTGGGCTTTTAGAAAGTGCTTATAAAGAGTGTCTGGCTTACCGTTTGCAAAAAAATGGATTGAAAGTAGAGAAAGAGAAACCTATTCCTCTGATATTCGAGGAAATACGTTTAGATCAAGGTTACCGATTAGATTTATTAGTAGAAAATAAAATAGTTATAGAATTGAAATCAGTTGAAATACTCACTGATTTACACATTGCACAGACGTTAACTTACTTAAAATTAGGAGGTTACAAATTAGGACTTTTGTTAAATTTCAACACTAAAAGTTTGAAGAATGGTATCAAAAGACTAATCATGTAATTTGATTGAGACACAGAGTTGCACTAAGTTTTCACAGAGTTTCACAAGGTATTTTTTTTGTGAAACTCTGCGAAAAACCCTGCGGAACGCTATGTCTAAAACAAAATAGTGTAACTCTGTGCAGAACTCCGTGTAACTCTGTGACCAAATCATTATCATGAAAAAACACATATTAGTAGTCCCAGGAGACGGAATTGGGCAAGAAGTTACTGCCGTTGGTAAAAAAGTTTTAGAAAAAATTGCTGAGAAATTCGGTCATGAGTTTACGTATGACGAAGCGCTCATTGGTCACGTTGCTATCGAAGCAACGGGAACACCACTGCCTGATGAAACTTTGATAAAAATGCGGAATTCCGATGCTATCCTTTTTGGGGCAGTTGGTCACGCTAAATACGATAACGACCCGCACGCCAAAGTACGTCCAGAACAAGGACTTTTGGCAATGCGTAAAGAATTAGGTTTGTATGCCAATCTTCGTCCAATCAAATTATTTGATGAATTATTGGAAGCTTCTTCTATCAAACCAGAGATTTTGAAAGGAGCCGATATTTTATTCTTTCGGGAATTGACGGGTGATGTTTATTTCGGAAAAAGAGAAAGAATTGACGAAGGAAATACGGCTTATGATACGATGATTTACAGCAAATACGAAGTAGAACGCATTGCCCGCAAAGCCTTCGATGCCGCCATGACTCGTGGAAAGAAATTGATGTCAGTTGATAAAGCTAACGTATTAGAATCGAGTCGTTTATGGCGTGAAACCATTTTGGAAGTTGCCAAAGAGTACCCAGAAGTACAGGTTACGCACCAATTTGTGGATTCATGTGCAATGATGTTAATTAAAGACCCAAAACAGTTTGACGTAGTGGTTACGGGGAATCTTTTTGGAGATATTTTAACGGATGAAGCCAGTCAAATTGCAGGTTCAATGGGAATGTTAGCTTCTGCTTCCATCGGTGATGGAACGGGCGTTTACGAGCCAATTCACGGTTCTGGTCACGATATTGCGGGAAAAGGCATTGCCAATCCAATGGCATCGGTTCTATCTGTGGCATTATTATTAGATATTTCTTTCGGTTTAAAAGAAGAATCCAATACCGTAATTGCTGCCATTGATGCAGTCTTGAAAGCAGGTTTCCGCACGGGAGATATTGCAACAAAAGATACACCAAAAGACATGATTTTGGGAACGGACGCAATTGGTGAAGAGATTTTGAAGCGTTTGTAATTTTTTGAATTTTACACAAAAATGGCTGATGAATTTTATTTCATCAGCCATTTTTATTTCTTACTTCTTCCCCTCGAATCCACTCTCTTCAAACCATTCCTCAAATTCCCCAGGTGACGAAATTGCTGATGGAATTGCCATTCTTCGTGAGCGTTTTTCGGGGGCTTTTATTTCAAATTCCTTTTCTACTTTCGTTCCGTTTGTTTCAAATACGAATTTATATTTACCCGATTTGATGTAAAATTGCTTGTCTTCGGCTTCTTCCAAAACGATAGCTTTATCGTCTTTTTTCTTCGTATCATTCAAATATTTTTCGTAATCTTTCACCACCGAAGGGTTTATGGTATAATCCCATAAAGCATAATTAATTCCTGCTTCATTATCATCCGTTAACTCTTTCAGAATTAGGTCTTTATCAGTTGAAATATTTACCTTAGTTTTTCCAGCCGATTTAGTGAAATAAGGAATCTGATGTTCTCTTTTTTCGGGTTCATCATACTTTCTTATGGCATCAATTTTTCCCCACCTTGGATTTGAATTAATGGGTTTCATCGTAAATAAATGCAAATTTTTACTTATCACAGAATCCGCTAATTGTTGAATTAAACTCACGTCAGCAATGTAAATTGAACGTCCGTGCGTACCTACAACTAACTCATTATCACGTGGATGCACGACTAAATCGTGTACGGGAGTTGCTGGCATATCGCCTGACATTCGCATGAATGATTTTCCTTTATTCAAGGAAATATACAAACTGTGGTCTGTGCCGACATACAGTAAATCTGGATTTTTTGGGTCTTCTTTTACCACATTTACGGCTTCAGTTGGAAGGTCTTCGCCTAATTTTTGCCAAGTTTGTCCGTAATCATCTGAACGATACACGTAAGCTGTAAAATGGTCGTCTCTATAACCATTCAAAGAAACATAAACCGTTCCTTCGTTATGATTCGATGCATTGACTCTACTTACCCAAAGATTTTGAGGTAAACCGTCCGAAATTTTTGTCCAAGTATAACCACCATCTTTTGAAATATGAATTAATCCGTCGTCCGTTCCGATGTATAAAAGTCCAAATTTTAAAGGCGATTCGTCAATCGTGGCAATGGTTCCAAAAGGGACATCCCCTTCTTTTCCACCCTTGGTCAAATCGTTTGAAAGTGCTTTCCACGTTTCGCCTTTATCCAAACTTCTAAAGAAACGATTTCCACCAAAATACACCACATCTTGATTGTGTTTTGATAGTAAAATCGGACTTTGCCAGTTGAAACGATTTTTTACTTCACCAATTTCTTGGGGCATTTGTAAATATTTTTGAGAACCTGTTAAAGTGTTCACTTTAAAATAATTACCAAATTGAAACCCAGTATAAACCGTTTGATTATCACGAGTGTCCACGGCAACTTGCATACCATCGCCACCCATAATTGACTTAAAAGGATACGCTCCTTTGGCATACCAATCATAGTCAGGTTTGTTTGCTGAAGAACCAAACCAAACGCCATTATCTTGCAAACCACCGTAAACATTATAGGGTTTTGCCATATCAATTTGTACGGCATATAATTGTCCTACTGCGGGCGTGTTGGCTTTAAACCACGTTTTTCCATCATCATACGTAATGTTAATTCCTCCGTCATTTCCCAAAATTTGGTGCTTGGAATTGGTGGGATTTATCCAAACAATGTGGTGGTCAGCGTGGGCATTATCCGCATTCATCGATTGAAAAGTTTTGCCACCATCGGCTGATTTTATGATTTGAAAACCAGGAATTACGATTTTATCAGCATTGTCGGGAGCTACGAAAACCGTTCCGAAATAATAGCCATACGTATTAAAAACCCAATCCAAATAATCTTTGTGGGTCTTTTTCCATGACTTTCCCCCATCGTCTGAACGATAAAGTTCCGCCCCTGTAATGGGTGTGTCAAATAAATCATCGTTGGCATTTTCAGTAAATTTTACGATGTCCAATACTTGAAATTTACCCGCTTTTACGTCCGCCTTCAGACTTTTAGTCGTGTATTTTTCGGGAAAACGTTTTTCGTCTAAATATTCCGTTAATTTACTATCTTCCAAAGCCAAAAACTGTTCGTTTGTCATGGCTCTTAACTGCTTGGCGGTCAGTATATTTTCAACTTTTTTCTTGCCATCATCGGGGCGATTTTTCTGATTATCTAACACGGCATAAATGATGTTTGGATTCTGTGGAGAAATTCCTACACCAACCCGACCATTGCCATCTCCCTGCGGAAAACCCGAGCCTTCACCCGTGATATTCTTCCAAGTTTCTCCGCCATCAGTTGATTTATAAACGCCCGTAGTTTTACCAGATTCCACAAAATTCCACGATTTTCGTTGCTTGTGCCATAAACCTGCATATAATACATTTGGATTACTCGGGTCAATACTCAAATCCACGCCTCCTGTATTTTCGTCCACAAAAAGCGTTTGTTTCCAAGTCTTGCCACCGTCCGAAGTTTTAAATAATCCTCGCTCTTTGTTGGCGGTATAAAGTTTCCCCAAAGCTGCCACCCAAACCGTATTTGGGTCAGTTGGATGCAAAATTACTTTGCCAATGTGATGCGTTTCATCCAAGCCTTTGTGTTGCCAAGTTTTACCTCCGTC
>JACMRQ010000254.1 GCA_014376355.1 Arcicella sp.
CATTTTTTGATTGGTGAATCCAGTTTTACGAAGATATGAGACCAAGCCTCGGCGAATGCGTGATAGCTACGTTTCATTTATTGTTACCATTGACACCAACGGGGGCAAGAGACCAAGCCTCTGCGAATGCGTAATAGCTACGTTTCATTTATTGTTACCATTAACACCAACGGGGGCAAAGGACTCCCAATCTTTAATGAGCGACCTGATGATGTGAAATTTAGAAATCCAAATGGAGTAGGATTAAAGCTTAGTAATTTTTTGGCCTTAGATAATACATACAGTGGAAAAGGGATGCAGTCTTATAGCCAACTAGATAAAAAAGTATTTGAAGAATTTGAATTCAACACCGCAAGATTACAACAGCTAGCAAAACATATTAGAGATATTGCCGCAGACCCAATTTTACCAAACCAACTATATCTAATCCCTGAAGGAGAGGAAGGAGCAGTGATTTATAAACTCCACAAGTACCGAGAAAGGGATGTGAGTATCGTTGCTAAAAAGAAAAATATTGTATTTAATCAAAATGGCAAATTACTTTGTGAAGCCTGCAAATTTGACTTTAATGTTCAATATGGCGACCTAGGTTACAAATTTATTGAATGCCACCACCGTACTCCTTTATCCGAATTTACAAGCACAAGTAAAACGACAATTAACGATCTGGCATTAGTTTGCTCTAACTGTCACAGAATGTTGCATCGACATTTTTCCTCATCATCTTAAATTCATCTTCAGTCATCTCCTTTTTAAGAATAGGAAAAACTACAACTTGCTCAGAGATGGTAGGGTAAAAATGCTGAATAACATTGGCTGAATGATCTTCATCAAATTTTTGCATTGGACTATCAACAAAAACAGGAAAATTAATATTACTTTCTTCAACCAATGCTTTTAAAAGTGCAGTAGCATAAAGTTGCTTTTCACCCATTGATAAACTGTCTTTTGGAATTTCAATTCCTTTACTATTTAAAATCTGAATGTTAATATGTTCGTCAATCATTTCTACATTGACCTTTTTTACTATTTTCTTATGCATTAGAGTATTCAAACTGCTCAAAATCCGATCTTCTAATGATTTCTTTTTTTCGTCTTTATACTTATTGATAAAAACCTTTAACTCCGTGATTAAATCTTTAGTCAATTCATCCTTGTCTTTATAAAGATCTGATGTATCTATTTTTTTTGCTAATGAGGAAATTTGAGACTTAATTTGAGTTTGATCATTTTCTAATGTTGTAGTCTTTATACTCAATTGTATAATTTCTTCGTCAGCAGCATCAATCTTCTTTTGAATTTCTTTTTGTTTATCCCTTAAACTTTTGATTAAACCATCTTCCTCTTTACTACCGGCATCTGTTATTTTTTTTGATATTGCATTTCTTTCTGCTAATAGGGAACTATATGATTGGTTAACGCTTTTAAATTGATTCCTGAACGATTGTTTTAAGTTCCCAATGAGAGATTGCAATTCGTATAATTCCACTTCGTTGAATTCATGAAGTTTTGGTGCTTCGTTATTCATTTCTTCCTCTAAATCAAAGAAATGTTTACGAATAAGTTTTCTAAGTGCCTGATTGTAGAACTCCTGTGTTTTTGTATGTATGATCACATCTGAATTTACACGTTGTTGATCCAACTCATAAAGAACTTTTTCTGTTTTTGAATCAACTTCCTCATCCTTAAATTGTTTCTTATTAACTTCCATTTCTTTTTCAGCCTGCTCGGAAATCAACATTAAATTATCACCAGCTATCGCAAAAGGGGCTATCTCTAAGAGTTCATTCAATTGTTTTCTTTGTTCTTCTATTTCGTTATGAATAACGTCACTTCTATTTTGTAAGGCACTCAATTCATCAGATGTAATAATATTACTTTCCTGTATAAGTTTTTGTTGAATCTGCCTTTCTTCGTATTTCAATTCATCTATTGATTCTCTTACCTCAACTACTTTTTTTCTGTCAGCTTCTATTTCCATTTCATTCTTCTGCTCATTCCCCCTTAATTCTATCAGCTTTTTCTTGTCTTCAAGAGTTGCAGAATCTTGCTTATATCTAAGATGGAGGTTATTTAAATTCGCAGATAAGTCTTCGTATTTTTTTATTCCTAAAACTTCCGAATAGGCTTTGCTTAATTTCTTTTGCTGTTCTATGTCATTTGATTCTGCAAGAGAAACAATTTTCTCTGCATCAAAAAAGAAAAACTTGGCGCTTTCTAAAGGAATAATAAAGTCACGTATGAAGTGTTCAGCACCATACTCATTTATTAATTCATTTGGAAGCCCATCAAAAAGAATCTCCAGTTTTTCGGGGGTACTACTTTGAATGTCATAAGTTCTTCTAATAGTAATTTCTTTGCACGGTATAGATTGAATATCTAAACCCGAAAAGTTCATAGAAACATAGAACTGTGATTCTCCGTTGAGTTTGGCCTGTCGGTTTAAACTGTTTGATATATATTTAGCATAACCTCCTTGCGATTTGATTTGTTCGTCATAAAAATCATCAACCTCATTCATGTTTTTGCCATACAAACACCAAACAAGTGACATGAGGAAGGTGGTTTTCCCAAATCCATTCTTTCCACTAATTACAATAATATTTTTATCCCCGTATGTTGTGAGATCAATTGGGTTTGCTCCTTTATAAATTCGAAAATTAAAAAGAGAAAGAGATTTAATCTGCATTTACGGTTGCTTTTATTGTTTTCTTTTTTAAAAATCTTTCCAATTGTGTTTCCATATCTGCAGAAAGTCCAACTTTGTTTCTCATCAATATCTTTGTCTTTTGAACATTTAAAAGATCATTAATCAGGTCAACATGATTTGGATTCTTTTTGCAAACTGTACCAAGAATTTCATTTTCTTTTTTCCTTTGAGATTCTATTTTATCTGCCTTCATAACTTCTGAGTTAAATATTTGATTATATATTCCTGAAACTTGATGATTGAAAATACTATCTCGATACCACAAAATTTGAATTGCAACTAATTCTTGGTGAGTGATTAACTCAGTTTGCGGTTCTGTTTCCTGAACGGATTTCTGAGCCTCCAATAATTTTTTAAGGAGAAGAGCTCTGTATTCAGGCTTATACGGCCCCGGTGCCTCTTGTCCATTCCTTCGATATTGTTCTCTCCATTCAATATTATCACGACTCTCAGCAAGTACTTCTCTTAATTCAAGTAATGGTAACATCCAATCTTCTCCATTATCGATCAAAGCCTCCATTGAGGAGTCTCTTTTTACAACTGTGCAGACCCAACATCCAAAGCGAGAATTCCCGCACGAAGGCGTTGAGGTATCAATAACCAAAGGACAATCACCACCACTGGCATTTCGATATAGAGTAATCAATTCAGTATTTCTTCCGGCCCAAGGAGAATGTACATTAGTCAAATAGGTCCAAACTTCTTCTGTGGTGAAATCTTTTATCGGCGCAAAGGTGAATGCATTTGGTAAGACATGTTTTCTAAGTCTGTTATCGCCGAATTGGTGTTTTTTTATAGACCTAGCTCTTCTTGAACTTTCTTCACTTCTTGTTCCTAAAAGAATAATCACTTCTCCATTTTCGTCAATCTTTTCTAAAATTCTTTTTGTAGTCGGGTTAATTTTCAGACGTTCTGTACACCACCTAAAAATATTATTAGGGGCAGGATATCCTCGCCCTAAAAGATTAACCCAAAATGTTTCCTCAAGCTTAGGGCGTGTTTGTTCAATTGTGATATCAATACCGTCAATAACCGCAGCTTTTTCAATGTTTTTCAAAGTACGGTAAATAAAATCTGCAATTTTTGGGTTTTCAACCATTGTATCATTACAGACTATGTATAATTTTCTAATACTTCTAAGTACAGGATCAATTTTTTTCAACGCATACCACACCATCTGCAAAAGCATTGTACTGTCCTTACCGCCGCTAAATCCTATAATCCAAGGTCTATTATTATCCTCTAGCAGAAATTGATCAATAATTTCAGCTTCAATGTGTTTAAGATGGTCAAGCATATAAAGGGGGAAAAATCTAAAAAAGAATTTTGAAGTTAGTTGGTTGGTTTTCTCTACAACCTTAAGATACAGCTTTTTAAGGCAAAGTTGCAATTAATCACAAATTACGTAAAGAGAGCATACTTATCAAGGTATATTAATTAATTTATCTGTCCTTGTCTAGCTTCTTAAGTATCAATTATCATAGTTCAACTGGATCCTAAACAGACCCTGGTCAGCCTCTTATCGAATAACTCGGCACAACTCGGAATAATTCGGAACAAAAAGGAATTGTTTGGCACAAACCAGCATAACTAAGCTCAAACCGGTAAACGAGGTTTTGAACCTAGCACATATTTGCATCCTAACCTTAACAACAACACTTAAAAACAATCACTACAATTAATTTAACTATGCAGAAAGTAACCTCCTCCATACCTCCTCCATGCCTCCGTCATGCTAAAGCCATACCTGGTCCATGGTTGAGAAAATAACTTTTCAACCTCGGAGCGGATGCATATTTAATTTTGTACAAGCTCATTATTTTTGTATTTCTTTTAGATTTACTAGAAGCTTACATATTTCACCCAAAACAAAGCATTGTAAAAAAGCAGGCATGCATTTTAAAATGGTCAAATTCGGCCAACTTACAAATGCACAACCTCAAAATTTCCA
>JACMRQ010000029.1 GCA_014376355.1 Arcicella sp.
AACGAAAACATCCAACAGGCTTCTAAAGCAGCCGCAATAATAAGATAAATCCAAGCCATTTATAAATAGTTATACTTCTGAAAATATTTGTTTTTTAACCCCCCGTTTTTTTGCAATTTCCATGCTCAACAATATCCTTCTAAACAATTCTTTTAAATCAATTCCTTCGTTTTGGGCAATTGAAGGCAGAAAACTCTTTGCATCCAAATTGGGCATAGTATTTATATCCAAAATGAAAATTTCTCCCTCATAAATACGTACATCAGTTCGAGATATACCCTTGATTTTCATTGACTTATGCAAAGATAATACTTTTTTCATCATATCATTTTTAAGGTTTTCATCTAAATCTGGATTCAAAATCTTTTCTGTAATTCCATAATTTTGACCAGCAATATAAACCTCTCGATTATCATTCGGACGAATTTCTAAAGGTTTCAAGGCAACGTAATCTGTGCCATCTTCGTTCGGAATTATAGCAATTGTAAATTCCCGCCCCGTTAAATAAGGCTGAATAATATAATTTTCTCTTGCCAATAATTCTTGATAAGGAATATCAGATTTATCGAAAACCAATATATTTAAATGCAGGCTTCCCATGCGAGGTTTCACGATAAAACGTTCAAAATTAGACGTAGAAATATCTACTAAATCAATAATTGGTGGAGTCTTCAAATCAATTGATTGGCATATATCGGGCATATTTAATTTGTCCTTCGCTAAAATCTGGATTTCATAAGGACTTGCCGTATGCTTGATATCGTGATTATCCAACCAACGAGCAATGTCAGCCTGTCCTGCTTCTCTAAAGCCATAACAAACATTAAAAACCACATCAAATTGCTTTAAAAATTCAGCAAATTCGTTGGAAAAACCCACAAAGTGGGTAACGTAAGGATAATAGTTTTCGGGGGTTGATGTAAGGAAATGAGCAATTGTTCTTCCAAAAATATTTTCTTTCCACGGCGTAAAAGTGGAATCTGAGTAAAGAAAAATTAATTTACGGGGTTTCATTTTCACGGGATTAATATTTATTCAAAACTAAGTCCGTGACTTTAAAAGACTGTTAAGGAAAAATTATGGATATATTAAATTTAAAAAATTACAATTTCATAAAACCTTGTTAATCGTAACTTTACAATTAATCATTGAATTTTCATTAAACTAAACAACCAAATATCATGCAAAAAGCATGAAAATATCTAACCGTTTTTCAACGTAATTTCACATGGTTAATGACTTCAATGTTCGTATCATGATATTACAACGATGATTCATTAAAAAACAATAATCTACCCTTAACATTGAGATAACATTGTGATAGTAAGTTTGAGGTGTAATTATAATAAAACTAAAAAACACACAATGCTTGATGTATCCTTAAAGATTTTATTAGTTGATGATGACCCTGATATTTTAGAACTGCTTGAATACAACCTTGTTCGTGAAGGTTTTCAAATCAAAACTGCCGAGAATGGACAAATAGCAATTAAAGTAGCAGAGGAATTTCTGCCCGATATGATTCTGATGGACGTGATGATGCCCGAAATGGATGGGATTGAAGCGGGAAGAATTATTAAGCAAATGAAAAATCTGAAAAATACGTATCTCATTTATTTGACTGCCCGCACCGAAGAGTTCTCGGAAATTGCGGCTTTTGAAATTGGTGCTGACGATTATATCACAAAACCTGTGAAACCCCGTGCTTTAATCAGTAGAATTAAGGCGGTATTTCAGCGAAATTCCACTATTTTAAAGACTCAAGAAAATGAAAATTTGGTGATGGAAGATTTAATTGTTAACCGTCAGAACTACTCTATTGCTATAAAAGACACCAACTTTACCATGCCAAAAAAAGAATTCGACCTTCTTTTTTTCTTCGTTAGTAATCCCAATAAAGTTTACACTCGTGATGAAATTTTGATTAATGTTTGGGGTAGAGGAATTCATGTAACGAAAAGAACCGTTGATGTCCACATCCGAAAAATTAGAGAAAAAATCGGAGATGACTATATTCGCACTATAAAAGGCGTTGGATATCTCTTTTCCAAAACTAAATAACAATTCTTTAATATTGTGGAAATAGTAAGGTTAAAGTAAATGATGAAATTTGCTATATAAATTATTGGTAAATATCCACTTATGAAAACCGTTAAGCAATATAAAACTGTCATTATTTCAGATGTTCACTTAGGTTCTGAGGGTTCAAAAGCAAAGGAGGCAACCTTGTTTTTAAAATCAGTAAGTTGCGAAACACTTATTCTAAACGGTGATATTATTGATGGTTGGCAACTCAGAAAAGGAAGTTCTTGGAAGAAAAAACACACTGCTTTTTTCAGAATTATTCTGAAAATGATTGAGATTCAGAATACAAAAGTGGTGTATTTGAGAGGAAATCACGATGATTTTTTAGACCAAATTATTCCTTTTTCTTTGGGTAAATCCTTTACCATTCAACGAGATTATATCCTTAAATCAGCTCAAAAGAACTTCCTCATTATTCATGGAGATATTTTCGATTCGGTGACCTCTCACATGAAATGGCTTGCCTATTTGGGCGATGTTGGCTACACTTTTCTCTTAACTATCAACAAATTATATAATAGATATCGTTCTTGGCGGGGATTAGACTATTATTCTTTTTCTCAGCGTATAAAGCAGAGAGTTAAAGAAGCCGTTAATTATGTGTCTGATTATGAGGAAAAATTGACTGAACTCGCCAAAGCCAATCATTGTGAAGGCATCATTTGTGGGCATATTCACAAACCTGATATTCGACAAATTGGCGATATAACTTACATGAATTCAGGTGATTGGGTAGAATCCTTAACGGCTTTAGTGGAAGACCATAAGGGTAATTGGGAATTATTGTATTTTCTAAGAGATAATGACTTGGATTTATCCGAAGATGATTTGGAAGGACTTGATAATGAAACTTTAAACACTATCAAGGGAATTTACATGAGTGTGTCGTAGATTGATTTACTAAAAATAAACATAAAATGAGCAAATTCTTATTCGTTGTACAAGGCGAAGGTCGAGGACACCTCACCCAAGCCATTTCTCTTTTTGAAATTTTGACCTCCGCAGGACATCAGGTAGTTGCTGTGATGGTAGGAATGGATAATGAGCAAAATCTTCCTGCTTTTTTTCGTGAAAAAATTCCCGTTGAAATTAATACTTTTCCCGCCCCAAGTTTGGTTTATGGACAAACGAAGGCTGTAAAAATATGGGATACCATCAGTACACACGCAAGAAAATTATCAAAATATCGGAGGAGCGTTAAGTTTTTAGCACAAAAAGTAGAACAACTTCAGCCTGATGTCATTGTCAATTTTTATGACATGATTTGCGGATTATACGCCCAATTTTATCGTCCAAACATTCCAGTTGTTTGTATTGGACATCAGTATTTATTATTACATCAATCTTTCATTTCGTTGCCGAATAAACAAATTGATAGATTTTTGTTAAACTTAAACACCCGTCTTACCTCCCTAAATTCAACCAGAAAATTAGCCTTATCTTTCGAGCAAATGCCTAATGATGAGCAACATAAAATTTCCGTTACACCTCCTTTGATACGAAATGAAGTCAAAAAAATAACCCCTGAATCTAAACCATTTATCCTTGCCTATATTACGCATCACAAATTAAGTGAGGATATTATTAACTGGCATGCTAATCATCGTGATGTTGAAATTCACTGCTTTTGGAATAATAAAGAATTTGTGGACGAATGGCAATTCAGAGAAAATTTAACTTTTCATCAGGTTAATTCAGAGAAGTTTTTACAAATGATGAAAATGTGCTCGGGTTTAATTTGTACGGCTGGCTTTGAGTCGGTTTGTGAGGCAATGTATTTAGGAAAACCGATTATGATGGTTCCCGTTCCTAATCATATCGAACAACAAATCAATGCTTGGGACGGTCAACGAGCTGGTGCGGGTATTGCTGATACGGAATTTAATTTCAACAGATTTATTGAATATTTACCTTTACATCAAAACGTTAGCGATAAATTTAAGGCTTGGCAAGGACAAACAGACCAATTATTTTTGAAAAATTTTGAGGAAGTTACTCGTAAAGAAGCTGAGATTTATACTTTTAAAAGAGGTAGAGGCAATATGGTATCGAAGTATTTTCGTAGAGCATTTGGATTCTGAAATTTATGTTTAATGTCAATTTATAGAAGTCGTCCTTCCAAAGGATGACTTCTATAAATTTATCAGAACAGTCCAAAATTTAATATTAACTTAACAATAATTTTATATACATTTGCAGCCCCATAAAATTTTAGTGCAAATGCAAGATAATCAGATGATTAGCTCAGTAGATGAGCAGTTACACAAAACAAAAAAATTCTCAAAAAAAGCCTTCGGAAGTGATTTCGTTTGGGGAGTGGCAATGGCTTCTTTCCAAAATGAAGGTGCTTGGAATTTAGACGGAAAAGGAGAATCTATTTGGGATAAATTCTCTCACCGTAAAAATATTAATAAAGAACATCAGAACGCTGATGCTGCCTGTGAGTTTTATCACCGCTTCGAGGAAGATATTCTCATCGCTAAATCCCTTAATTTCAACACTTTTCGATTCTCAATTTCGTGGTCACGGATTCTACCCGATGGGATTGGGCGGGTAAATCATGCTGGTTTAGAATTTTATCATCAACTTATTGATTGTTGTTTGGAAAATGGTCTTGAGCCTTTCGTTACGCTTTATCATTGGGATTTACCGCAGGTTTTAGAAGACCGTGGTGGTTGGACAAATCGAGAGATAATTAACTGGTTTTCAGAATATTGCGAAGTTGTAACCCGTGAATTTTCTGGTAAAGTTAAAAACTGGATGGTCCTTAACGAACCAGCAGGATTTGTGGGATTAGGTTATATGACGGGTTACCATGCCCCTGGGCGTATTGGAATGAAGAACTTTTTGCCTGCTATCCACCACGCTACCATGTGCCAAGCCGAAGCAGGTAGAATTATCCGAAAAAATGTTTCTGATGCAATCATTGGTACCACTTTCTCTTGCTCTTTTATCGAACCATTTTCTCAAAAACCTGCTGATGTTCAAGCTGCAAAACGCACCGATGCTTTACTAAATCGGATGTTTCTCGAACCCACTTTGGGAATGGGTTATCCCATTGAAGAACTACCATTTTTAAAAAAGATGGTAAAAAAATACGTTCACGAAGGCGATATGGAAAAATTAGTCTTTGATTTTGACTTCATAGGTCTTCAAAATTATTTCAAAATCGTTGTAAAAAATGCTTGGTGGATGCCTTATTTGGGTGCTTCGGAAGTGAAACCGCATAAAAGAAATGTAAAAGAATTAACCGATATGGGCTGGGAGATTTCTCCCGATGGAATATTTCAAATTTTAAATCAACTATCTCAATATCAGGGAATTAAACAAATTATCATTACTGAAAATGGAGCTGCCTTTAAAGACAATTTAGAAGAAGGCAATATCAATGATATAGAAAGAATTGCCTTTTATGAAAGCTATCTTCAACACGTTTTAAAAGCAAAAGAATCAGGAATAAAAGTGAATGGCTACATGGCTTGGACTTTAACTGATAATTTTGAGTGGACTGAAGGCTACAAACCCAAGTTTGGCTTGGTTCACGTCGATTTCAAAACGCAAAAGAGAACCTTGAAGGATTCTGGAAAATGGTTTAGGGAATTTTTAGGGAAATAAACAGAGGGAAAACCATAATTTTAACCTGCACTTTTCGTTGTAAACTTCAAAAGCCCATCCATTTTGAAGAAAATTTACCTACATATTTTCCTGTTTTTGTTAGTTATTTCCTACCACAAAACTGTAGCCCAAAATTCAGTTTTAGCCAAAGGAGATTGGATAAAAATTGGTATAATTTCTTCTGGAATTCATAAATTAGATGCTAATTTTCTTCAAAAATCTGGGATAAATTTAGCCCAAATAAACCCTCAAAATATCAAAATTTATGGTAATGGAGGAAGAATGTTGCCTCAAGCCAATGCAATTCCAAGAGCAAAAGATTTAATCGAAAATGCGATTTTTTTAGAAGGAGAAGCCGATGGACGTTTCGACAATCAAGATTTTATCTTATTTTATGGACAAAGCCCACATACCATTTCTTATGATTCTCTATCGAAATCCTTCAAACATCAATTCAATATTTATTCTGACACAACTTTCTATTTCTTGACAGTTTCGGACACAAAAGGATTAAGAATAAAAGACCAAAGTTCCATTCCAGCAACCCAAGAAATTACTACTTTTGATGATTACGATTTTCACGAAATTGACCGTAAAAATATCCTTGCACAGGCACCCTTTGCGGGTTCAGGTCGTGAATGGGTAGGAGAAGAATTCAGTGGAAACAATGAACAGATTTTCACCTTCAATTGCTCAGGTATTCAGCCCAATACTTCCTTAAAAATTATAGCTTCGGTGGCAGCTTCTGCTTTTGGACAAACAGAATTTTCCTTAAAAACCAACGGTCAATCCATTGGAAATATCCCTTTAAATGCCATCGGTTCAGATCGTTACGATTACAAAGGAGTTTTCGAAACAAAGATTTTTACCATTAATTCGGATAACTTCACATCTGCCAATGATTTGAAAATTGGGTTCACTTACGACCGTAAAACGCTCACATCAGGCGTCGGCTACTTGAATTTTGTAGGCGTACAAACTGTCAGAAGTCTAAAGTTATACGGGAATCAAACCATCTTTCGCTCTCTGGAAAGTTTGAAATATCCTACCACAAAATTTACTTTAAATGAATCCTCAAAGATTCTAAAAATTTGGGACATTACGAATGCTCAACAAATACAAAACCAATTGTTTGAATCAAAAAACCAAAAGCTTTATTTTGGCGTAAATACATCATCTTTAAAGGAATTTATCGTTTTTAATTCTACAAATTTTCCCGAACCCGTTTTCGTTAAAAAAATAAAAAATCAGAGTATACATAATATTGAAATTCCTGATTTATTGATAGTAACCTCTGAAATTCTACGAAAACAAGCCAATCGTTTGGCAGATTTTAGGAGACAAAATGATAAATTAACGGTGCAAGTGGTTTCAACACAAGAAGTTTACAATGAGTTTTCGTCTGGGAAACAAGACATAACAGCAATTCGGGATTTTGTAAAGTTTTTGTATGACAGTAATCCTTTAAGAATGAAATATTTACTGCTTTTTGGAGATGCCTCTTACGACTATAAAAAAAGAATGAATGTTGTTGGAGATGAAATTAAAGAAATTTACATTCCAACTTACGAAAGCCGAGAATCATTACACCCAATTTACAGTTTTTCTTCCGATGATTATTTTGGATTTTTGAGTAACAGTGAAGGTAATTGGGAAGAAAGTTCCGCAGGAAACCAAACTCTTGAAATTGGAATCGGCCGCCTACCAGTTAAAAATGTCCAAGAGGCAAAAGATGTAGTTGATAAATTGGTTAGTTACAGTTCAAGTAAAAATACTTTAGGAGATTGGCGAAGTAAAATTGCCTTCGTTGCCGATAATGGGGATGGCAATATTCACCAAGCAGATGCTGATTTCTTTGCACAAATAATTAAAAATCAAGTTCCTAATTATCAGACAGATAAAATTTATGTGGATGCTTTTCCATTGATTTCTTTACCCGAAGGGCAACGTTCTCCTAAGACAAAACAAGCTATTAATCAAGCATTTCAGCAGGGCGTTTTGATTATGAATTACAATGGACACGGGGCAGAATCAGGCTGGGCAGATGAACAAATTTTAACGAGTGGAGACATTGTAAACCTGACAAATTTTAATACAATGCCTTTAATGCTCACTGCTACTTGCCAATTTGGACGTTTTGATGATCCAAATCAAGTATCGGGTGCAGAACTTTCAATGCTTAGTCCGAAAGGTGGTGCAATTGCTTTATTAACGACAACCAGACCTGTTTACCAAAATACAAATTTTGTCATAAACCAGGCATTTTATGAATCAGTTTTCAAACCTGTAAATGGGAAAATGCCACGATTGGGTGATGTAATGATTTACACCAAAAATAATAGTTTACAAGGCGTAATTAATCGTAATTTTTCATTGTTAGGTGACCCTTCGATGCAATTATTATACCCTAAAGAGGAGGCAGTTATTACAAAAATAAATAATAAATACATCATAAATGCAGATACCTTAAAAGCATTGAGTAAAGTGATTATTGAAGGTGAAATTCAGCAATTTGGCACACAAATTAAAATGAATAATTTCAATGGAATTGCTCAAATTACAGTTTACGATAAGGCAAGAAACTTGCAAACATTAGGTAATCAAGGCGATAAATTTTCTTATCAACAATACCAAAATATCTTGTTTAAAGGGCAAATGACAGTGCAAAATGGAAGTTTTAGTAGCACATTTTTTGTTCCTAAAGACATAAATTATCAATATGGCGAAGGAAAAATATTTGTTTATGCTCAAACAACAGATGCAACTTCTGATGCACTTGGCTCATCTAAGCCAATAGTGGGTGGAGCAAACAACGAAAATTTGACCGATAATCAACCGCCAAAAATCAATTTGTTTCTCAATGATGAAACTTTTATTGATAATGGAGAGACAAATGATAGTCCGCTTTTTATTGCAAAACTATCAGACGAAAATGGTATAAATATGGCAGCGGAGGGATTAGGACATGAAATGACATTGACCCTTGATGATACCACCAAAATCTCTGTAAATCAAAACTTTATTGATGAAATAGATAATTACAAAAATGGAGAAATTAGATACAACTTAAAGAATTTATCCGAAGGACAGCATCAATTAAAATTAAAAATTTGGGATAATTATAATAATTCTACAGAATCTGCGTTGAATTTTAGGGTAAAAATAAATCACTATACTGTTTTAACTAATGTATTTTGTTTTCCAAATCCCTTCATTCAAATAACCAATTTTAGTTTTGAACACGAACGAGTTGGTGATGATTTGAATGTCATAATCGAAATTTTTGATAGTTACGGACATTTAATAAAGCAGTTTAACGAAAATGCATATAAAATTAGCAACCCTCACAATAAAATTTCATGGAATATTTCAGATGATTTCGTTCCAATTGTTACTGGTAATTACTTTTATCGTATTTTTGTAAAATCACTAACAACCACTTATCAGGCATTCGGAAGTGGCAAAATAGTGTCCGTTAAATAATTTTACAAAGTTAATTTATCCTTAAATTTTGTTTAAAACTGGTTTATTGATTACTTTTGAGAATACCAGACGGATTTCTATTACTGATATATCACAATGCGTTGTGTGAGCCTCGTTCCGAGAAACTTTAACCTTAAAGACAATGATTAAAAATGTTACTAACGCTCTAAGAGCGTCTTTGATGCTTGGATTAACGATGTCGGCTGCGAATATATTCGCTCAGACAACTGTACCTCTACTTCCAGCCGACCGACGTATCCCTACGCCTGCTATTCCATCCTTGATTATTACGCCTGACGCACGTTCAGCAGCTATGGGTGATGCTGGCGTAGCACTTTCTGCAACTGATGGTGATGCTAATTCAATTTTCTGGAATCCAGGTAAAATGCCCTTTTCAAACAAAGATATTGGGGTCTCATTATCATACACACCTTGGTTACGCCAATTAGTAAATGATATGGCCTTATTAAATGCCAGTTTTTACAAGAAAATTAAAGGTAATCAAGTAGTTGGTGCTTCTATTCATTATTTTGACCAAGGACTTTTTCAGGCTACTGACAATAACGGGCAGTCTTTAGGAAATTACAATTCAAAAGAATACGCTATTACTGTTTCCTACTCACGTAAATTATCTGAGAAATTAGGTTTGGGGGTAAATATAAAATATATCAATTCGTCTTTGTTTAGTGGTATTGTTAATGGACTTCAAGTACAACCAGCATCAACTGTTGCTGCTGATATTGGTTTATTCCATACTTCAAAAAGCGACAAAAAATGGAATTATAACTGGGGTTTGATGATTCAAAATATCACAGGAAGAGTTTCTTATGGTGGGTCAGAATCTAACTTCCTTCCAACAAATCTTAAAGTAGGGTTTGCGGCAACAAACATGATTGATGCGCACAATAAGTTTACTCTAACCTTAGATGCAAACAAACTAATGGTGCCAACGCCAACGCTTGATGCTAATGGTAAATTAGTACAATCAAACACAGCCATCGGTGGAATTCTAGGTTCATTTGGTGATGCTCCAGATGGTATTAGTGAAGAATTGAAAGAAATAAACCTTTCATTAGGTGGTGAATATGTTTACAATGACATGTTTGCAGCACGTGCTGGTTATCATTTTGAGAATGCTGACAAAGGTGGCAGAAAATATTTTACTGCTGGTTTCGGGGTAAGATTAGAAAAGAAGTACGGTCTGGATTTTGCTTATTTAATCCCAACTACGGGAGGTAGTCCTTTGGCTCAAACATTGAGAATTTCGCTTCATGCTAATTTCAATACTGCTCCAAAAGTAATAGCGAACTAAAATTTGATACATACTTTTTAAAAAAATGACATTTCAAAAGAAATGTCATTTTTTGTTTAGTCCCACCACATTGAGATAGAATTAGTAATTCAACCTGTAGAACAATTAAATTAAAAATGTTAGATAGAACTATAAGCCCTGCTTTTCAGACAATTGCAGCAATAAATATTCCACCCGTACAAATAATTAAGTTATCTAACGGAATTCCTTTGTATGTCGTAAATGTGGGAGAACAACCTATTATAAAAATTGAATTCAGTTTTGAGGCAGGAAGTTGGCAAGAAACTCAAAATGGCGTTTCCTTATTCACATCAAAGATGATTCTGGAAGGAACAAAAAACTATTCATCTTCTGAAATTAGTGAGTATTTCGATAAATTTGGTTCATTCATTGAATCAGGACAAGGTTTAGACCGTGCTAATTTTGTAGTTTATGGATTAAAAAAACACCTTCCGTTCTTATTGCCAATGGTTCAGGAATTATTGAATGATGCCATTTTTCCAGAAAAAGAATTAAATACTTTTAAAAATATTCAACTACAAACACTCCAAGTCAATTCCGAGAAATCTGCTTTTATTGCTAATAAGACCTTTAGAAGAAAAGTTTTTGGTGATGTTCATCCTTATGGCAATTCAATGAACGAGGAAGCCATAAAAGGCATTAATCAAACCGTTCTGGTTGATTTTTACCATAATTATTGGCAAGGAAAACCACACCGAATTTTTCTTTCTGGAAATGTTGGAGAAGCAGAAATTAAACTGATTGAACAATATTTTGGAAGTCAAACAATAAGTTCATCTATTTCTAATACAGTATTCACAAATCAAGTTCTTCCAAAAGGAGAAAATATTTTAATTGGGAAAGAAGAGTCAATGCAATCCTCAATTCGAATGGGGAAGCAATTAATGACACGTAAGCATCCAGATTTTTTTACGATGATGTTGTTAAATGAGGTGTTAGGAGGATATTTTGGGTCAAGATTAATGAAAAATATTCGGGAAGAAAAAGGATTGACTTATGGAATTTCTTCCAATTTAGCCCTTTTCGGACAAGCAGGATATTTTGTAATTGGAACAGACGTAAAACGTGAATTCACACAACAAACTATAGACGAAATTCATAAAGAAATTAAAATTTTACAAACTGAATTAATTACTGGAGATGAGTTAGAGGTTGTAAAAAATTATATGGCAGGTTCATTTGCAGGTTCATTAAATACCCCTTTCGACATTGCAGACCGTTACAAGGTGATCTTTTCAGAAAACCTTCATATAGATTTTTATAAAAACTACATCCCAAATATTCAACAAATTTCGGGCGAAATGCTTTTAGAAGCCGCCAATAAATATTTAGCTGTCGATTCGCTATTTGAGATTGTCGTAGGAGGGAAGTAATTATATTACAAAAAACTAAAAAACTTTTTAAAACATACTTGCCTAAAACTCAAAGATTTATTACCTTTGCAGTCCTGTTTAGGAAATAGTAAATCGTTATTGGTTGTGATTATTGGTAAAACTTATAATCAAATGATAATAATGATAATTACTTCATTTACGTCACAACGATTAACGCATAATTTTATAAAGCAATGGCTAAGAAAGGCAATAGAATCCAAGTTATCTTGGAATGTACTGAGCAAAAAACATCAGGTGTTCCAGGAATGTCTCGTTACATCACTAAAAAGAACCGTAAAAATACTACGGCTCGTTTAGAGTTAAAGAAATACAATCCTTTCATGAAGAAAGTAACTGTACATAAAGAAATCAAATAATTCACTAAGAAGTTATAAGCTATAAATTATGAGTTATTAAACTCATTTTCAATGGTTTCCACTTATCACTTCATAAATTATCCTAAAGAAATGGCGAAGAAAGTAGTTGCAACTCTGAAAAAAGAAGGTGGTGTAAAATACGCTAAGATTATTAAGGCTGTAAAAAGCCCTTTAACTGGTGCTTATACATTCAAAGAAGAAATTATTCTTCAAGATGACGTTATGTCTGCATTGAAAGGCTAATCCTTAATATTTTCAAAAAAGTCCTCTTTCTTTGTCGGTTAGAGGATTTTTGTTTTATGTGTATATTTATATATTCGACGTATAGTACCTTTTAAGGTATCATTTAACACTCTTATCATATTTTAAGTATATCAAGAAAAAAGCCCCAAGAAAAATTCTTGAGGCTTTCGGTATTCTCCATAAGCTATTTTGTTTTTTTAAATTTATTCTCTCTGATACACAATAAACATACCAATACACAACAAATATATACGAGTAAGCTTTATTTCTTGGATCTGTATTGGAGACGTAAAAAAAACAGTAAAGGTTGTGTAGAGTAGAAAATAAAAATCCTCACTGTAAAAACAGTGAGGATTTTTATTTTCTACTCTAAGAATTATTTTTTCTTAGGCTTATCAGGAATGATACGAATATCAGTAGGATTTTTAGGATCAATATAGAATTTATATTTAGCCACTTGACCAGTTGGTTTACAATCACCTGCATTCAAACGTTGAACTTCATATTCATATATCGAAGGGTTCTTAGGTAATGGAAGGTCTGAAGGCCATTTGATATTTGGATTAGTTGCAACGTTCTCATAGTTAATCGTTGTGCTGTAAGTTGTTACACCAGCAGGACCCGCAGCAGACTTCTTGCGTCTTGGCACTAAACGTTTTGGTTTTGCAACAACAGCTGTCTCTGCAGACTTTGTAGAAGTAGCTTTACGAGCCTTACGGCGTGGTCTATAACCTTCAGTACCTCCAAAATATTTTGTTGCACTTGAACCGCCAAATATTTTGAAAATATATTGATCTTCAATTGGTTTAGCAGCAACAATGTTTTGAACAACTGGTTTTGATTTGTAACCAAAACTTGCTGCTACCGCTTCTGACAAACATTTTCCCTCTACGCTCGATTGAACGGTGTAGTAATAAAAGCTACAGTCATCACCATTTACTAATGCAACATTAGTTGGTAAGCTCAAGTTTGTATTCTTAGTAGTTTGTTGATAGATTGGTGTTCCTGAGCCATCTGCCTTGTATAATTTATAAATATATTCTTCGTTTTCTGGTGTTGCAGAAGTACTTTTCCAACGGAATGAAGGAATTGTTGTTACACCATTATCATACATCATTCCATTTTCTCCTTGCAATGTTGGGATTGCACAAATTACTGGTGCAGGAGGAGGTGGCAATAATGAATAAATCGTATTTCCAGTTTTCTCTCCGAATGTATGAGAAAGAGCTAATCCAAAATTACATCCACCGTGTGTACGAGTGTATTCTCTGGTTAATACTCGAGTTGACGCAGGAGTAACATCTCCACCAGTCACAGTATATGGTGTTGAAGTTAGAAATCCTTGTGCGTTCAAGCCAACTGCCCAGTTTTTGGTAATATTATAAAGAAAATCAACACTCAATAAACCACCTAATTGATTTTTTGAGGCAGATGGAGAAGTACGGAATACTAATTGGTCAGCTCCTAAGGCACCTGCCGTTACAGCTCCAAATCTTGCCGCAGAACTGTTGAATAAACCACCTTTCAAATCGATATCAATATTAAATTTTTTACCAATTGGTAATGCAATTGCAGGTCCAATCAATAAATAGAAATCTTCGTAATTACCTTGTGTATCGTATTTTAAAGCACTTGGGCTAATCCCTAAAATTTTTGCATTTTTAGAAATTTGACCATCAACACCTTTGTAGTCATCACTAACGTTAAAGTTTTGATACCCTCCCATTAATCCTAAACCAATGTTACCCCAAAAGTGATTTACTGATAAAGAGTTATAACCTCCTGGGGTCAAGAATAATGATTTGTCTTCACCATCCTTACAAAAAGGAATAGCAATACCAACTCGGTCGGTAATCTTCCAATATTGTTTTGCTTTAGTTGAACGTAAAACATTACTGTTTTTGTAAAAAGCCGAGTCAAGATAATAACCATCAGCAACTGTTTTTACTACTTGCCCATTAGAATAGGTCGTTGTGGTAATACCGTTGTCAGTTAGAGAGCTAACGACGGTAGGTTTAGTGCCAGTAGTCTTCAAGTCTTGGGCTGATGCTAAGTGACCTACAGCAAGGCAGGTCAGTAGCCCCATAATGAGTCTTTTTGAAAGACTGTTTCCTGAAAAAATCTGTTTCATGTTTGCTTAATTTTGATAAAAATGATAGGGTTTTGTGACGGACTTATTTAGTAGTCTAACAATTTGAGTGGGTAAAAGTAACGATTTTTCTAAAAAAACAAGAAGTTATTTATGAGAAATCCTACTTTTTTTTACAAAAAATATGATATATACATATTTTAAACATTATTCCACCCGATTAATCTTAAATTTGTAATATTTCAACAATTGAAAGCTATTTTGACATTCACAAATATAAGGTAAGACAGTGAATATCTAAATACCGAACACTCAAAGATACTACTTGTAACTAAAAACCTCCTTCCATCAATAAATAAATTAACTAAAACTTAATCATTTATAAATTATGTCTGTACATACTGAAGTTAAAAGAATTACAACCCATATTTTGCAAGAAATGAAAAACCGAGGCGAGAAAATTTCTTGTCTCACAGCATACGATTATTCGATGGCTCGAATTGTTGATGCGGCTGGGGTGGATTTAATTCTTGTTGGAGATTCTGCTTCTAACGTGATGGCTGGTCATGAAACAACTTTGCCAATTACCCTCGACCAAATGATTTATCACGCCACTTCGGTTGTGAAAGGTGTGAAACGGGCTTTGGTGGTAGTAGATATTCCTTTTGGGTCTTATCAAGGAAATTCTTCAGAGGCGTTGAGATCTGCCATTAGGATAATGAAGGAATCGGGAGGTCATGCCGTAAAAATGGAAGGCGGTTCTGAAATTAAGGATTCTGTCTCTCGGGTGTTGAGTGCTGGGATTCCTGTAATGGGACATTTAGGACTTACCCCCCAATCAATTTATAAGTTCGGAACTTATGCGGTTAGGGCAAAGGAAGATGTTGAAGCTAATAAATTGATGGAAGATGCCAAATTATTAGAAGAAATTGGTGTGTTTGGAATTGTATTAGAAAAAATTCCTTCTGAACTTACTAAAAAAGTGTCTCAAAGTCTTCAGATTCCAACTGTTGGTATCGGAGCTGGTGCAGATGCGGATGGACAAATCTTAGTTGTCCATGATATGTTAGGAATTAATAAAGAGTTTAAACCGAGATTCTTGAGAAGATATGCCGATTTAGACGGTATCATGAACGAGGCAATCTCACAATATGTTAAAGACGTAAAATCAGTTGATTTTCCGAATGAAAAAGAAAGTTATTAAATGAAAGATTTCCATGTAGTTTATGAAGACAACCATATAATTGTTGTCAATAAGAGAGCGGGCATTTTAGTTCAAGGAGATTCTACGGGCGACCGTACTTTAACGGATGCTGTAAAAGATTACATTAAAAAGGAATATGACAAACCTGGTGATGTTTTTCTTCATCCTGTTCATCGTTTAGATAGACCTGTAAGTGGTTTGGTAATCTTTGCCAGAACTTCAAAAGGTTTGGAAAGAATGATGGAATTATTTCGCAAACGAGAAGTTCAAAAGACTTATTGGGCTATTGTAAAACGTAAGCCAAAAGAATCAAAAGGGAAATTAACGCATTGGTTAACGAAGGACGAATCAAAAAACGTAACGACTGCCCACGATGAAGAAGTGAAGGGTTCACAGAAAGCCGAATTGTATTATAAGGTTTTAGGAGAAGTTAATAAGCACTATTTATTAGAAGTTGAGCCTTTGACAGGTAGACCACATCAAATTCGTGTCCAACTCGCCACAATGGGTTGTATAATCCGTGGCGATTTGAAGTATGGTTATGATAAACCGAATGCCGATGCCAGTATAAATCTTCATGCGAGACGACTATATTTTATTCATCCCGTAAAAAAAGAACCAATAATCTGTAAAGCAGCCGTGCCACCTAATGCATTTTGGGAGGAGTTCTTGGAACTTGATCCTGATGATTTCAAGCAGAAAAATCTTGATTTTCTTCATGAATAAGAGGCGACATAACGTCGTTTCTTATTTGATTAAATAATCCTAAAAAAGCGTGTTTAATACCTTGCAATGCTCCTGAAGCAATGCTTAAAGGAAGAATCAAAGGCAAAAAGATAAGCCATTGAACAATCATGAATTGATTTAATTTTCTCATTTTGATTTCAATAGCAGTCAAAATCGTTTGTTTACATTTAAAAGATAGTGGTATAATCTAACTTTCAATCAGTTACAAATAAATGCCGTACCGAAGTAGTTTAATATGTTTTCATTTTATACTGTAAAAATAAAAATAATTCTTTGAATATCAATATTAAATTTCGCAAAAGATATTATTATATAAATAGTTTTTAAACAAGTTTATATTACCATTGTTTGACAAATGATATCACTATTATGTCAGTTATTATGATAAAAGGACAAAGCTTATCTTTTAATTATAATAACTGATTAATAAAATCAAGAATTAATATTTGAATGGCAGTTTACTTATTTCTTTAAGTAAGGGGTAAGAGCATACTTAGTCTTAACTGAGATAACCTCCGCAATTTTGGCAAAAACCAGTTTCGGTACATCAATTTTATGGTCAGCTAATTTTATGTCAAAATTACAAATTAAATTAATTTTCTGATTTTCTATTGTTAATTTCCCCTTCAAGTCCCGAGCTTGAGTTACTCCATGAAGGGTCAGTTGTCCTTTGGCAGTTACGTCAAAAGTTCCGTTCTTAGCATAATCAATCATTTCTACAATTTTACCTTTGAAAGTACCGATTGGAAATTTTTCTGATTCCATGTAATTCTCATTAAAATGTTCTTGCATCAACTTGTTGGGAAAATCAAAGGCAGTCATTTTCATGCTTATTGCTAGTTCATTAGTAGCTGTATTGAGAATTGCTCCAACGGTTTTATTAGTTGCCGAAATATTTTCAACAGGCGTTTCTGAGAAAAAATTAATTTCACCATTTTGAGTAGCATAAAACTGCCCAAAGGAGTTACTTGATATTAATAAGCTGAATATTAAAAACTTAATAGTATTTTTCATGATAGCATTAATTATTTTTCTTTAGGTGTGAACGTTTGAACCAACAATAACGACTACCTACTTTTTACTTATGCAATTCCTTTGCTTTTTTATCCAAACTGAAACTCCTTGCAATATTGAAGCCGTAAAAAATCCCGCCATCGCTCCATTGTTTGGTAGTTTGAGCGATAAATTGACGTTCAATCATCCCTCTTGAATTAGTGAAATGTAGTTGAAAAACGTGACCGCCCGTTTCAATATCAAATCCAACCGCTAAGGAATTATGATAGCTACTGGAAGTTGGTCGGTTGAAATCTGCGTAATAGTATTCTCCTGTAATACTCAATCTTTTCGTTAATTTGAATCTTCCACCTACGCCCAAAGCAACCATATTATTGGGAGTATCGGCGGTTTCAGATTTGTTGAAATGAAGGAATGTTGGCATTATTTGCAATGAAATTCTTTCACTAAATTTTCTTGCTATTAAAACTTGCCCTGTGTAAGTCATTCGCTCCAAATTATCATTATATTTCATTACCGTTCCAGATTCCAGTGATGAGCCCGTTGCAACGGTGCTGAGGGCATTGCTTCCGTAGAAAGTCATGGTCACAGGCATTATGTTTGATTGACGAAGAAGTTTGTATTTTGCATAAAAATCATACATTTTCTCTTGCGAACTTCTGCCGATTCCTACGGTGAATAGGCTACTAATTCCGTATTCAAGACCCAACCGTATTCTGGCTTCATCTAATCCGAAAAAGTTATCAATAAATCCCGTATTTAAGGCTCCAAAGCGGTGAGAAATCCAGAAATTTAATTGGTTTTTTCCTACTGTTTCAATGGTTTGACCGTTTATTAGTCTGGTACTTTTAAAAGTTGCTGACACATATTCAGTTTGATTTTTAGTTTCATTGTCCAACATTTTCATCAAATCATCTTGTGCAAAAATGGCAGTGGATAAAGAACACAAAACTATAACAAGAAGTTTTTTCATAACCATGTTTAATTAATTTGAAATATGTATCAGCATTTCATGGAAATCTACTTACGAAATAAAAGATTCCAGTGAATGTGTTATAAGGTTACGGTCAAAACATTTCCTACTTGAGTCACTTTATACGTTTTCAAAGGACTTGGAGCAACAGAGAGGTTTTTACCTGTATTATCGTAAATGGCTCCATGAACGGTGCAAGCAAATTTATCAGTTGAATAAATGATATTTTTGTTGCCTTGGTGTGTACATATGAGCGTTACAGCTACATATCCGTTATCGCTGGTATTGGCAACAACAATGTTATTGGTATTATCAACAAAGAATCCGCCTTTGGTTAATAGTTTTGTATAAGTTCCCGTATTCATATCAAGAGTTACGGTTTTGCCCGTTGAGACTGCGGGAGTAGTACTTTCTTCATTTTTGCAAGACGACATGGTTACGCCACAATAAACAGCCATTAGACTTGCTCCCGATAATCCCATTTTTCTAAGGAATTCGAGACGGGTAATTTTTTCTGCTTGATTTTCTGTGTTCATCCTAATTGAGGGATTTAGTATAATGGGATTTGATTATATATACTTGATTTTTGATGAAAAGGTTGTGTGGGTTTATAAAGAAAACGCTAAAAGAATTTAATACACTGATTTTCAAATGTTTATGAACAATATTTTCGTAATAAATTTTCAATATATGGTTTCGATATTTAAACGAATTCTAAAAATAGGTTATTATTTTTAGAAGATTATTAATAGTCAAAACCAAAAAGAGCGTCAAGATGTTTTCTTGACGCTCTTTTAATATTGCAATAAAATCAATACCCAGGGTTCTGAGTTAAAGTTGGTTTCCCATCCTTTTGACTATTCAAAATTTCGTCATTTGGTAATGGGAAATAGTTATTTTTGGCAGTAAACGTTTTCCCAACTAAGTATCCTCGTTTATTGTAAGTTCTACCTGCTAAATCTTTACCATCAACAGATTCTTCTTTGACGTATTTATTCAAGTATTTTTCAGCAATTCCCCAACGTACTAAATCAAAGAAACGATGTCCTTCCATCGCAAACTCTAAACGGTTTTCCATGCGGATAGCATTACGGGCATAGTCAGCTCCTTTGGCAGTAAATGTGCCTGTTGGATAGGGATTAACAGCATAAGTTACTGTTACATCTTGAACAGAACCATTTTTGGCACGATTACGAATCTGATTAATATAACCTTCAGCAGCTTGTAAATTACCTAATTCCGTTTCACATTCAGCTAACCAGAGAATCACGGACGATAACTTCAATAAACGATAATTATTGTTTGTATTTCTCTTCGAAGTTGAATGGGTTGAACTACCTTCATCTGCTAAATAATACATCCATTTTTTACCTACATAAGGTCCCGAGTAACTTTGGTTTCTTATCCAATTATAGCCTGGCATTGATCCCCAATCCAAGAAATTTACGCCTCTACGTCCAACTGTCCAATCTAAACGTGGATCAACGGGAACAGTTTTCATAAGCGTAAATGCCTGATCAGACTTCAAACCTTCGTCGTTTGGCAAATCTACTTGATTGTAGGTATCAGCCGTTCCATCGGGAGAGCTTCCAATTAAAGGCAAACCATCAACATCCGTTTTGAATGAATTTACCAGATTTTGAGAAGGTAAATAAAACCCACAACAGCCTCTACCTGGAGCATTTGCAGAGTATGGAAAGTTCAAATTATCTCCTGCATTCCCATTATTTCCGTTTGTTCCATCATTTACAGAAAATTCTACTTCAAAAATTGATTCTGAATTATTATTCGAAATGTTTCTATAATTTTCGTGGTAATTAGATACCAATTTTTTACCCGAATTTTTATAAACATCTTCTAATAAAGCTTTGGCTGCTGCGTATTTCTTTTGGAAGATAAGCGCTTTTGCTAAATACGTTTTAGCTGCCCATTGCGAAGCTCTTCCTTTCTGAGATTGCACGGCTGGAAGGTTAGCAGCGGCAAAGGTAAAGTCTGCCTCAATATTCGCCCAGATATCTTTATCATTCGGAATTTTTGTTGAATTTGGATCAGCCGCTACGTAAGTTTTCTCATCAATGTAAGGCACCATATTCCACATTTTCTTGGCTTCAAAATGAAAGTGTCCTCTCAAAAACCTCGCCTCTGCCACAACTTGAATTTTCTCAGCATCGGTCATATCTTTTACATCTGCATTCTGAGATAGTAAGATGGCTTCATTTGCCCGAGAAACACCATCGTAGGAATGTTGCCATTTACCTAAAAAATAAGTATTGTCCGACAACCAGTTATATTGCTCAATGTATTCTTGTTCTGGTTGGTCTCCGATATCGGTTCCTTTTACGGCATCACCACTGGTAATTCCTCCAAAAACATAGTTTGAAATGGTTGATTGACGACCAGTATTACCCGCTCCTACGCCATCCATAAGGGAATATGCACCAATTAGGAGGGCATTTACGCCATTTTTATTACTCAATGAAGCCAGCGATGCAGCACCTTGAGGCTGTATGTCGAAAAATGATTCGGAACAAGAAAATGTTATCCCGATGAGTGCTAATATAAATAATTTTTTCATTTTATTAAATGTTATGTTGATGAGTTAAAAACCTAATCTAAGACCTACGTTATAAGATTTTGCCACGGGGAAAGCTCCTTCGTCAATACCCATGTGAATATCTTGATTGTCGGTTCCAGAGGCTCTTAAATTGATGTCTGGATCTAAGCCTTTATACTTTGTGAAAGTGAAAAGATTTTGTCCTTGAATATAAATTTGAGCCGAACTTAACTTGATTCTTGATAAAATTGACTTTGGAATTGTATAAGTCAATTGAATATTTTTGATTCGAGTATATGAGCCATCCTCCACAAAATAACTTGAAATTTGCTGACTTGTTCCGTCCTGCGAATTCAAACGTGGTAATAAAGCATCGTCTCCTTGTTTTTTCCAAGAATTATACAACATATCCTTTGAACGATTACCTTGAAACGTATTGAAATCTGTCCAATATTTCAAATAATTGAAAATCTGATTTCCTTGTGAACCTTGGATAAATACGGCTAAATCAAAAGCTTTATAGCCAAGATTGACGTTAAATCCGTAAGTAAAATCAGGATGAGGACTACCTATAATCGTTTTATCAGCGGCTGTGATTACACCATCGCCATTGACATCTCTGAATTTAAAAACCCCTGCACGTGTATAGTTACCAAATTTCGGAGCGGTTGCCGCTTCTGCATCATCTTTAATTACACCATCAACAATGTATCCGTAAAAACTCCCAATCGGTAAACCTGCCTTAGTAACTGAAATAGCTGGAAGACGAGTTGAGAAACCAAAAATGGTTGCATTAGGGTCATTATTCAGTTTAACAACTCTATTTTTATAGGTACTAAACATACCTCCGATAGTATATCTAAAATCGCCAATTTTATCTCTAAAAGTGATGTTCAAATCAAGTCCTTTGTTATTTACTTCTCCAATATTTACGTAAGGAATTGAACCCGTTCCCGCAGTTCTTGGAATTGGTACTTGCGTGAGCATATCCGAAGTTGTACGGTCATATACATCCAAAATAACTTCTAACTTACTTTTCAACATGGTTAAATCAAGACCAAGATTGGTTGAAGTATTGGTTTCCCATCTTCCATTGGCATTTCCAAATTGCGTCAAGTCAAAACCATTTACAATTGAATTTCCAGAGCCTGTGATATCGTAAGCATTATTGAGTGGGTCTGGAGAATATAAAGTGTAAGCATTATAAACGTTTGGAATTAACTGATTACCAGTTTTACCCCAACCAATTCTAAGTTTCATGTCTTCAATAAACGTCAATTTCTTCATGAATTCTAATTCTGTCATTCTGAAACCGAGTGAAAAGGCAGGGAAAACACCAATACCATTTACTCTCGAAGAACGATCACGTCTCAAAGTAAAATCAGCCAAAAGGAAGTCTTTGAATGAATAATTCACTTTTCCGAATTGTGAGAATAAGGCACTAATAGTTGGACCTGCTCCTGCATTCGATAAACCTGCCGC
>JACMRQ010000255.1 GCA_014376355.1 Arcicella sp.
AAATAAACCCATGATGTGCCGTTTGGCGGTTGGTTCAAGTATTACCAAATTGACAGACGATACGTATGAAATTGATGGAAAAAGTTATTATATTAAAGTGCCAACAGGAACGGTGGCAACCATTGAAAAATCAGGAGAAAATACGATGCTTTTAGTACCTGTAAAGGATAAAATTGAGTATTCTGTTATTTGGTAATTATTATGAATCAAGATTTTAACGTGGATAATGTTTTCCATTATCGTATTTAACGCTGTTCATTCTAAAATTTAGTAAATCCTGATTCTGACAAAATTTTAAAATCAAAATGAAAATAAAATCATTCATACATACCTGCACACTTTTCACTTTAGCGTGCATGACCACAGGAGGCACTTTTGCACAGACAACTGAACCTACTGAAAACGATTATTACAAAATCGTAAGACTCCCAATTCCCGAAGGAATAGTCTTGGAAGTTGGAGGAATCGCAAAAATGCCTAATGGTGATATGGCAATTTCCACCCGCCGAGGAGATGTTTATATCGTTGAAAATATTAGTTCTGGAATGCCAATTTATAAAAAATTCGCTTCTGGATTGCACGAAATTTTGGGTCTCGCCATTAAAGACGGCGTAATTTATGTTGCACAAAGAGGCGAATTGACCAAACTCATAGACAAAAATGGAGACGGTAAAGCCGAACGGTATGAAACAGTTTTTGAAATTCCCATTTCAGGACATTATCATGAATATTCTTTTGGTCCTAAAATCGGTCCAGATGGTTCATTTTATATTACGGGAAATGTTGGTTTTGGTAATTCTGATTGGTGGGCAGGAAAATCTTTTGTGCCGTGGAGAGGATGGACAATGAAAATTACTGAAGATGGGAAAATGACTCCTTTTGCCGCAGGAATGCGTTCGCCTTGTGGTATTGGAATGGTTGATGGCGAGTTTTTTTACGGAGATAATCAAGGTGATTGGATGGGTTCTGGTTTTATCTCTCACGTTGAAAAAGGCGATTTTATGGGACATCCCGCTTCGTTGGCTTGGGCAGACCGTCCAGAATCGCCCGTAAAAATGCGTAAAGACATGATTTTTGCTAAAATTGATCCTCGTGACAATCCACAGTCGAAACCTGAATACGTTAAAAATGAACCCATGACAACAATTTATGAAATGGGTAAAACGACTTATCCAAACATGGGAATTAAATCCCCTGCTGTTTGGTTGCCACACGGTATTTTAGGTGTTTCGACTTCGGAAATTATTACGGATGATACCAAAGGAAACTTCGGACCTTTTGATGGGCAAGTATTTGTGGGTGACCAAGGAATGTCGAAAATTGCCAGAGTATTTTTAGAAAAAGTAGATGGAAAGTATCAAGGAGCTTCTTTTGATTTCAGAAGTGGTTTTCGTTCGGGAGTACTGCGGATGGCTTGGGGAAGCGATAACGCCATGTATGTAGGTGGAACAAATCGTGGTTGGGGTTCAGTTGGGAAAGAGGATTTTGGTTTAGAACGTTTAGTATTTACGGGTAAAACGCCTTTTGAAATGAAAGCCGTTCGAGCCATGCCAGACGGTTTTGAGATTGAATTTACGTCTCCTGTTAATAAGAAAACCGCTGAAAATGTAAATAATTATGACATTTCGAGTTACGTTTATAAATATCATCCCGTTTATGGAAGTCCAACCGTGAACCGTAAAGACAATGCCGTGAGAGGAGCAAAAGCTTCGGAAGATGGGCTGAAAGTTAGAATCGTAGTGGATGATTTACGAGAAGGTTACGTTCATGAAATTAAGCCTGAAAGTGTGCGTTCAGCGAAGGATAATTTACCATTATTACACGGTTCGGCTTATTACACATTGAATAATATTCCGAAAGGCGAAAAGGCAAATATTACTTTAGTAACGCCTAAAACCCGTGTAGAACGTGAGCGTGTAGATGCAGGAACAAAGGCAAATACTCCCGATAATCAGATGAAAGAAGCTATGCCAACAACAGCAGGCGTAGCGGCTGTAACGAAAGGGAAAACAAATGCAAAAATTGCTTCTGTGACACCATTAGCCATAAAATCTGCCATTATCACAGATGCGGAGGCAACAAAATTATTGATGAAAAATACGTGTTTAGCTTGTCATAAAATAGGGGAACGGGCAGTTGGACCTTCGTATAAAGATGTAGCGAAACGCCATTATACCAACGAACAAATTGAAGCTTTAATTTACGAACCGAAGCCCGATAATTGGCCAGGTTACACACCCATGGCACCTATGACCAATGTGCCAAAAGCGGATGTAAAAAAGATTGCGGCTTGGATTAATTCTTTGGGAGGGAAGTAAAATTTGAATCATAAAGGAGCCTGTAAAATTCATCGTTTTACAGGCTTTTTTATTTTACTTAATCTCTCCGTTTACCCTTTCTCCTTATTTCACTCAGTCCGAAGTGATTTCACAGGATTAGCTAACCCCGCTCTAATCGCTTGATAAATAACAGTTGCTAAGGCAATTATAATGGCAATAATCATCACTAAAATAAATACACCCGCTCCAATTTCTATGCGATATTCATACTCTTGTAACCAGTTTTTCATAGCAAAATAGGCAATCGGTGAAGCAATAACGATGGAAATAATGACCAATTTTAAAAAGTCTTTCGATAATAAAGTAGTAATATTCATTACCGTTGCTCCTAATACTTTCCGTACCCCAATTTCTTTAGTCCGTTGTTCTGCCATGAATGAGGCCAAGCCGAATAAGCCTAAACACGAAATGAAAATTGCTAAAAATGCCACGACCAAAGAGAGTTTTCCGATAAGTTCTAAATAATTGAATTTCTTAGCGTATTGTTCATCAGTAAATTGATATTCAAATGGATAGCCTGGATTGTATTTCTCAAAAATAGGAGCCATTTTCCTGAGAGCTTCTGAGGCAGAAATAGTAGGATTTACCCTTACACAAAGCACACTAACCCAATCTTTAATAAAAACAATCGTCATCGGACGAATAACCTCAAACGGAGAATCCATTTGCATATTAGGAACTACACCAATTACTTTACGGGTTGCACCATTCCATTTTAACATTTCGCCGATTGGTTCTTTAAGTCCCATACGTTTAACGGCTGCTTCATTTAAAATCACACCCGACGAATCAGAAGTAAATTCCTTGGAGAAATCTCTTCCCGATTTAAGATTGATTTGCATGGTTTTTATATAATCATAACTAACGGCAATGGTATTAAAAATGGCTGATTTATCATCGGGCTTAGAACCCTTCCATTCCCATCCTGAATTATTACTCCACGTTTGATAAGGAGGGGATGACGCTTTACAAATAGAGGACACAATTCTTGAAGTTAATAATTCATTACGGAGCGGGTCATAATTTTTGATTAAATCAGTAGAACTAAAAACTGACAGTAAGCCTTTATTTTCGTATCCAATCGGACGGTTTTTGCCGTATTGTATTTGTTGGTAAATAATTACGGTTCCAATCATTAATGCAATTGAAAAGGTGAATTGTAAAACCACTAATACTTGACGAGGCAATGAAGCACTTTTGCCAACCCTAATTGTTCCTTTAAGTACTTGTACGGGATTGAATGAGGATAAATAAAGAGCAGGGTAACTTCCAGCTACCAGCCCCGTAAATATGGTAAAAACTAACATAATACCCCAAAAAAGTGGATTTGATAATTGTAGTGAAACCTCTTTTTCAGTAAGTTTATTGAAAGACGGCAACACAAGTTCAACGATGAGTAGAGCCAACGTCAAGGCAATAAATGAAATTACCAAAGATTCACTCAAGAACTGACCAATTAACTCTCTTCTTCCAGACCCCATAGCTTTCCGAACTCCTACTTCCTTAGCACGTTTTTCTGAACGAGCCGTACTCAAATTCATGAAGTTGATGCAAGCAATTAATAAAATAATGATGCCCAAAATGCCAAAAAGTTTTACATATTTAATGTAACCGCCTGTGTTAATTCCATCGTTAAATTCACTGTAAAGCCTCCATCTTTCCATTGGAAATAAA